>JAEOTI010000001.1 GCA_016839955.1 Candidatus Hodarchaeota archaeon
AATTATCTTTTTTGGTCAATATTTTTACTCCCATTTGTTTAATCTAAGGGGGGGAGGGAGGGAAGTTGATCCGGTAAAAATTGAATAAAAAAGGATTTAATTCAAAAGAAACTTGGAACCAACCTCCACAATATGAGTGCATTTCCCCCTATTTAAGCTCCTCATTTTTGCACTTAGAAGTGAATAACCATCTGTTCGGATGGAAACATTATACGATATTTTCTAGAGATAAACTATTAACACTTCCCATTACATCTAGTTATGTCATTCAGATGTTGATAAAATGCCAGATAATCAAAAACCGAAGAATAATCCGAAAAAATGATTGAGTTCTTTTTATGAAACGTAAATGCTTAAGGATTCTTTTTCTAAGTACCTCATTTTTAGTGATCATTTCATTTTCTCTAACACCAAATTTTGCGAAATTAATGATAGAAGAAGAATCCTTTTGGAATTTTGAGGAGTTTACCTTAGAAAAAAAAGAGCCAAACCTCGAGTGTACAAATCATGGCACGAGGCTGGAATTTCGGAAAATTTTGTATTTTGACTCTAGCTCCTCTTTTGGGGCTTATATTCTGAATTTGGAAAACTTAAGTGTTGTTTCTGATTTTAATATAACAGTTACACTGCTAACAAATTACCGAGGAGGAAGATTAGATCACGCCTATCTTGAAGTTGGGAGCTATTATTCGGAAGGAGAAAATTACTGGAAGGAACCAGAAACTGCCGAAAAAAACCCGCTGGCTTCGTGCAGCATTATTGATACCTTACTTGGCAGTAGTGGAATGGTAGTAGTAACAGGATTTCCTGATGATCAAAATGACCAGTATACAGCGGAAAGTACCGATTCTTTAACTGGTGATAAGTTCATTTTTAGTATCAGACGAAGAAAAGGAGTTTTAGTCTGTGAAATTCAGGAAGAAGCGAACACGGAAACAATGATAAATCATTTGTGGATTTATAGGGTCTCTAAATCACTCAATTATATTCGTTTGGGATTCAGTGTCGGTAGAAATATCTATTCGGAATATGTAAAGGTGGTATTTTCTAATTTTCATGCTCAACTGCTAGTCCATCAAGAAAGGCCCCCAACAAACCAGAATTTAATCCCCTTTCTTGAACGAACTTTCCTATTTGTAATTATTCTAGTTAGTTTAATCATTATTATTTACAGTAGAAAAAAGAAGAGCTAATGCTCATCATGCGACTAATCAAATGTTATGGTTATTGTGTTCAGGGAAAGTCTACGCCCAGAAGATCTGCAAGGATTTCAGAGAGAAGAAACGATTGAAAAAACGCCAGGAGACCAAAAACAAGATAGAATATCATATAATATTGTGTTTTATTTTCTAAAAATCCCTTTCGAGTGTTTTCGGAAAAAAAAGTGACTCCTCCAAAGAAAACTACTCGTAACGCGGCCTCATATAGCTGGATCGATCCTGCAAAGACCAGGTAAAAAAGGAGAAGACTCGTAAGCTTGATTTCAGGTATCGACACATAGTAAATACCAACACTACAAATGAGAAAAAAGTGAACTACGAGCATTATTTTCAGGTGAGTCATTATTTCTTGTTTTACAGAATACTCATATGATGTGGGAGGCATATCGGGATAGTGAATCACCTTATCTGGATGAAACGCGGTTGGAGCTAATGTAATTTTCCCACAGGTTGGACAACGAGCCTTATAGAAGGAAAACTCGTTTTCTTCAGGAACCTGTTCGAAATATATTTGAGCAAGGGTACGTGCACTCTCATGAAAGGTTGACTCCAATTTTCCCATCTTGCCTGCTCGTTTTAATGAAAAATCCACGTCTTGGGATATGAACACCATCTCCCCTGTCTTTTGTAATAACGAATCATCCTGCTGACAAAACCAGTATTCTTCCAGTGGTTCTCGTTCCATATTCTGCCGTTTTTCCATCAGTTTCACACTTGTTAAACGTTTTTTTTTAATTTCACTTGATCCTTCGCTATCTGTTAACTAGAAAGCCTTAATCGTTCCCATTTAAAAGTTTGGAAGTGTAACCAGGCTAATCTAATAACCCCTCCCAGAAAAAAGCCACGAAGAGTAAATAAAGATATAATTAACCAAAGGATAACTTGAATTTTCAGCCCAGAGCGAGCGTTATTGAAGAGTATTATTGAAGAAAGGGTTAGGGATCCACTTAATGTAGTTGGATTTCTCTTTAAAAACCGAAATATACCCATTTGATTTCTAATATCTAGGATTGACTGAATATACCCTCCGAGTATGAACCCTAACACAGTCTCACAAGCAAAAGGAATCCAACTGGTATTTTTTGTCCAATCCACCCAGGTTCCCAAGTTGTTACCGAAAATAGGATCAACAGATATATGTAAAATAAATGCGCTTACGAAAACCACTAATGCTTGAACTCCCCACAATGCAAAGGTTCTTTTGGGGATTTTTCCCTCCCTTACAAGTATTTCTTCATCCGCTGGATTCATGAAAAAAAATGGTTGATTAAAATACTTAGCATGTCCGTGTTGTCGTAAGTGTACTGAAGCCTTCAGCATTTTGAAATTAATATAGATTAATAGAATTAGGGAGCTAAGAACTAATACCTCATTTTGTAACCAAATATCGAGAGGAATCATTCTTGTTGCACCCCACAATAGATACAGAATTTCGTTTCTGCTGGTATTTCACGTTGACACGAGTGACAGATTAGCCGTTCATTGAGGGAAAAACCGCAGAAAGCACAAAATTTGGCATTTTTGAGAAGTTCTCGATTACACCTTGGACAAAATTGCGAAGTTGGATAACTAGTAACTTCTTTATCCTCTTTTTGCTGATTTTCTTGAATCACAAGATTACCTTCTCTTTTACGGTCCTTCTTGCTTATTTTCGAACCCCACCATGAGAGTACTAAAAATTTGAGAACAGACCCCAAAAATCCCCCTAGAAAGAACATTTCTTTTAATAATACAAATACAACTAAACACAATAGTCCAATATTCCATCCTTTATTTTTAGCTGTTCCGTAGGAGAATTTAACAGAAGTGATGAGTTCTCCCTTTATTTCATCTGGGTTTTTGTTTATATACAGAAATAAGAGTATGTTTTCAATATGTGTGAGAATAATTGATAGGTAGAACCAAAATAGCACCCCCAAAAATAGTTCATTGATCTCTGTGTTTTCCTGCACTTGATAATCTAATGACATATAGAAAGTAACTAGAAGAAGGAAGAAAAAAGCAATCCAGGTTCTTTTCCGTAAAGGTGTCTGATTTTGAATTGCTTCTTGATGTAGCGGATTTAATTCATAGGATGGAGTTTTCACATGTTGCGAGTATTTTTGTTGGTATAAACTGAACCCACGTCGGGTTAATTTAACATCCAAATAAATAAAGGCTATAAAGGTAGCTCCAACAAGATATGGATTACCAAGGCAATAATCCAGCAAAGGAGAAGTCAGTTCTGATCCCCATCTCAATATATTAATACAAATGCAGAATTTTTAATCGTATTTTTAAATCTTCAGAGCGAAAAACGACTTGGAGGAATAATTCAGATATTCTTCTGATACTAAGTCTTATCTCATTGAAAAAATTCTATCCAATAAATTGGGTGCCTATAAGGCGGGGGGGAAAAAAAGAAAGGATTGGAACTTACACTTCTGAGTTGGTATCTTCTAGATTCTAGTAGATATCCATTTCAATCATTGCTTTCAGCAATGACTGTGAAAATGGCACACGATCCCTTTACTTATACTTGTGTCCTTTTTTCGAGTATTTAAGGGAGATGGAGAAAAAGTTGTCAACTTTTGTTTTCAATAAACTATAAGAAGAATTAATCCCTAGGAGAGAAGGGAGAAAAAGATGATCCTTCAATCGGAAAACATCATTATTCAAGCGGTAGGGCATGAAATTAGAAGAACGATTCTGAGACTTTTACAAATGCGTCCCTATTCATATAGCGAGCTTATGAGGGTCTTAAATATCCAATCATCTGGAAAGCTCAACTATCATCTCAACCAGATTACGGGATTAATTCAGAAGCGAGAGAAACATAACGATTATGAATTGACTCCCCTGGGAGAAAAAATGCTGATTTTTTTGGATGTTTTACGCGCCAATCTTACGACAGCTGATACGCCATTTCTCTGTGAAGCGTATGTTTCCCAATCCAGAAAAGGCAATGAATCGTGCAAAATCGGCCAGGATTATCTTAAAGCCGCGATAGAAACCATAAAGTTGATACACCGATTAATAGCATATTTGGAAAAACAGGATAAAGCCTTTGAGTTAGTAAATTTCCTTTCGCAGATCGAAGTAAAAGCTAGTACAAAAATTCTCTCCATGAAAGAGTCAGTCCATACTAATCCTGAAAATGTTCTACCCCCTCAACCAAATTCTCAAAATATCTGGCAAGCAATTTTTGATATCACAAGTCATGCTCTGACTCATGTTTTGAATAATCAAAAAGGAATTGAGGCTCTTCTTTCAAGCTGGAATGAGCAAGCAATCGTGTTACAAACTCATCTAGTCCTCCGTCAAGATCGCGTGGAATCTCCCATAATTCTTGATGAATTCATCAGTCTTGACGAACTCATCTAATATTAGTAAGTTTAGGCTGGTTACGATGTTGATAAAACTTCTTGATTATAATGCAAAATCTAAAATCGTTGTAGTAGAAATTCAAGGAATAAAAGCAGAGGGGGTAGTTCTATTCCTTCATAAACTCCAACAGATGATAAATGTGTTAGGAAGGCGAGAAAATAAGACTGATTCCACTCAGGCTGAAGTCTTACAACAAAAGGATGTTCAACAGAGCAATCCTCCTCATGCAACAAGGGAGGAGGATCATTCTAATCCAGAATCCGATACGAACAGCGAAAATATTAATGAAGAAACAATTAGACAAATGTTAGATATCCTACGTGATGAAGGAGAGTAATTTTGGTTCTTAATCTACTTTATAAGACAAGAGGAAATGAGAGCTTTTAGTTAAATCAGAATGAGTCTATCAAGTATTTTATGAATAGAATTAGGATATTCTCTCAAACGAAGACATATTTCTATTGTATTAATACTATTATGGTGATTTTTATCTGAATTTTGTCTAATATATCTTTTTGTTGAAATAAATCCAGAGTTGACTTTATACATCATGTCTTTCTTTATTGATATCTGATAGGAGGATTTCTTTTTTCGCCTATGAGTTGAAAAAGTCGCACATAAGGAAAGAATTGTTCCCAAGATCTGATTTTGTTACCATCGAGATTTTGGATGAGGGTATGCAATTGTTGTTTGGCTAACGAATAGTTCTGACTCCTAAGATTGGTCTCATACTCCCGAAAGAGGTTCAGAGACTGTTTACTTTGTTCTTCAAGATCCAAAATCTCTAGCAGCTTTTTACTATTCGTTTCACATAGTTTTGCCAGTGGTTGCTGGGCTACTAAAACGAATAGTTCAGCTAATTTGGCATATGCCTGACCATGCTGGGATATGATGATGGGTTTTTTCTCCTCTGGTGAAGCCATGGGAGATAAAGGTGAGGCGGTTATTAATTCAGCAATATTCATATTACTGGGAATGGTGACTGGATCTGAGCTTAATTTCCTTCCTAAGAGGCTGATATCCCAGAGGGGGAGATTTTCCATGGGTTCTGATAATAGGAGGCTTTCGGTAAAGAATTTCGGATTTTGCTCTTTGATTAATGCTTCAAGTGTCTTTAACAGCACCATTGTCATTTCTTTCGCTTCTCCCGTTAGCTCTAGTCTCACTAGGATCTTGATGAATGTAATGATGCTTGAAAAATTCATAGTGTTCTGGCCAGATTTGACTGTCTTTGTATAGTGTTCTCGTACCAGCTCACAATAGGTGGTTTGTAATTCTTCTAATAATGTGTATCTTTGGGGATCTGTTTCTTGATTAATGTCCATCTCAAACAAAAATTTAGGAAGAGGAAACTGCATTCCTATTTGAAACATGGGTGCTGTATGAAGATTCTGAAGCATTTCTTTGAGTAGTTCCTTACACTTTTCGTGATCGTTTAGCTCAAAATAGAGTTCTAGGATGTCAATAAGACTCATGATGAGTGCAAACGGTTGTTTTTCGCACATATACGCCAGTTCTGCTTCTTGTCTTGCAGCTTTGTTGTCACCTATTGCTAAGAATATTTTTCCTCTCAATAAATAATATCTGTAGGATGTCTTACTTTTCTGTTCTGCTGGTTTATCTTCTGGTTGTGTCAGGGATAATATTTCCTTCGCCTGATCCACCTCGCCATGTTTAGCTAATTCTCCTCCTAGTTGATACATAAAATCAGTGTTATCAAGAGGAGCTTTCATGAGAATCTCTTGGAAGTCTAATTCTCCTAATTTTACTCCAAGTTCGATTTTGTACGTAAGTCGAGAAAATAACTGACGGAGTTTCATAAACTTTTGATGATCAAACCCGTAGGGACTAGGAACCTGTGGTCCAGAGGGGCTTTTTGGTTCTTCTTCTGCTTTGTCTGCATCTTCTTCTAATTCTTGTAAGAGCCGTTTGGCACTATAATAATCTTGACCTGAGATATACAATTTAAGCAATCCTTCCTTTTCGAAGGATTGCATTGGTGGAGGCATATTTTCAAATTTCTTCCGTATTTGAACCTCATGTTCTGCCATTAAGGGATGACTTTCTTGGAATTTCTGTTCATTTATGAGCTTGAGAATGGTTTGAAATGTTTCATTTTTTGGTTCCTCTTCCTCTGAAGCTTTAATTGTTTTCATCTCTTCTTCAAACGCTTCTATTTGTGAAATTATAATTTTTAATCCCATTTTCTCTGCTGTGGTTTTGTATAGAATCAACTCTGAAGTTTTCTGGACAAAATGTCTCATTAATATCCTTGATTGACCTTTATCCAGAGAATTTTCTTTTAATCGGGTAATTAATGGTTTTATTTGTTCAATAAGCTGTGTTACCTGTGGCTGTATTTCTTCTTTCGTGTACCATCCTAATTGGAGGAGAAGATTTGTGCCTCCAAACGGAATAATCTCCTGTACGTCAATTGTTGTATCTGTCAATATAGGTCTTAATTTTTCACATTCTTCTTTATACTCATGTTTGATGTATGTATATCCATGTGCAATAAGTTCATGTAAGATTAATGATTTTCCAGCTGATCCCAAAGCCCATCCTTTTTCCTCATTTTTTTTCCATCTATTCATTAATTCTTCTACTCGGGTATTCAAGATTTTTAATGCTTGCTTAGGCTCATTAGCGCCAAAGAATGCGTCTGCAAACATGATCGATTGGTGTTGCATTTGGGGGCCGCTCCCATAAAATGCCCCTGCTACCTGGATCATTCCCATATCAGGTATCCCTTGTTCCTTTTCTCTTCCGTGGATCTCCTGAAATAGTTCTTCGAGTTTCTCTAGATTTTTACTAGCTTTAGCGATTTCATATTCTAACATAAATCGATTCATGGAAAATTGTTGTTCGACACGCACTGAATTACTTTGAGTTAATTTCTCTGCTTTATGCATGATCTGAGTTAGTTCCGAGGGAGGAAGGACGTCTTTCATCAATACACCATATTCTAACCATTGAATGGATTGTTGACTATCTGTCAATTGAACTAAGAATTTGGGATAATCTTTCGCTACTTGTTGTAGTAATTCCCTTTTATCAGATTTTTTCAATGATTTTATGAGTTTGGTGCTAGGGCCTATTAAATTTATTATTGGTTCCTTTTTATTGAGTAAGGTATCTTGCCAATGGGCATAACTTTTCTTATAGTACTCATTGGCGATAGTTTCCGTTGTTTTTTGCGTTGTAAGATAATCTGCAATCATTCGATAGCCTTCTGCTTTCTCCCACGGAGAGAGTTTTAATAATTCTTCTTCTCCTCTCTCTATCAGCTCCTTTTGCTGACTCTTTGTACCAATTTTCATCAAACTAATAGCTAAGCGTTGTAAATGATGTCCTTTCGAGTCCGTTTTCGATTTTTGTATTTCTTCGCTCAATTTTTTGTATACTGTCAGTAAAAATTCTTCATTTAATACATCATATAGTTTTGCTTCAACCAACCGTTAAACCCCTTTGTAAAATTCTGATTTTACAATTAAAACTTGTAGAACTTTCGCTCTATTATAACTTCTTGAAAAGAAAATACATTGAGAAAATTATCCGGAGAGTTTCTCTAGCTACTGCTATATGCGTTCTCAACCCGTATACTCGAACTCTACAACAGGGAGTGAAAAAAGGCCAAAGCTAATCAGTCTTATCTAGCATTCCTGAAACTGAATTATCACTAAAATGATTAAGGTAAGAAGAATGAATGATAATCCAACTGACAAAAAAAATGTCTGTGATAGCTGCCACGAAAAAAAGGTCACGAATAACAATAACTATACCTTTTTTGATTTTCGAAGGCAACAGAATGAACCCGGAGGCAGGTGGGTCAATGGAATTCTTTGTAAATCATGTTATACCGTCTTAAAATCCGGCAACTATATCAAGGAAATCCATACCATTTACCCCCAGAAAATGGCCTGGGGGTGGGATTGGACCGATAGCGTTCCGGATACAAAAGACTTACTTCCGCGAGATATGCGAATGCCGTTGAAATCTACGATGGTAGGTGTGTGGGATTACCTGATAAGTGCATTATTACAAACTCATAGCAGTTTAACCCGTGAAGAAGAAAGAAATCTCCGCCGATTTAAATTAATGTTTTCTTCTCATCCCTTTCCCAACTATCAAGTAATGCTGCAATTCGCAAAGGCCGAAAGGAATCTGAATTGGTATCGTATAGCTGAACCTAAATCACTAACTGCTAGGATATTTGTTGTTGATGGAAAAATACAAGACCCTCAAAACATCAAGTTTAAGCCAATAGATCAGGAGGTTGGGCTATTATTTCTTAACCACAGAACGGCCATATTCTGGTTCAACACCTCCCCCAAGTTCATTTATTTGAAAGCTGACCTATTGGAGGACAGGAACTTTGTTTACTAGAAACCTGATAACAAATCGGGATTCGTTACTTATTCACATTGACTATAACTTCAAATCAAAATATCCCCAAGGTCTAATTCATCTTATGTCTCCTGAACTTTTCGAATTGATAGCAAAAAGACCGGTTCTAGGCTTGAAAGAGAAGGAAATGAACATGGAATTGAAAAAAACCTTTGCTCGAATTCGAAAAGGATGGGAAGCAGACCCATAACCTTTTTTCTTTTGAAATCAAAACCTCTTATCAAAAAACGTAAATATCCCATAAATGAATCTGGTGATCTTCCTTCTATTCCCTCCGTTCAGAAATCAAAATAAGCGCATAAAATAGATTCTGAGCAGATTACTTTTGAATTGGATAAATTAAAAAAGGATTCTAATCAAGTTATAGAAACCAGTTACTTCTCTTCTTAGGGGGAGGAGGGGAAGAGAGAGCAACACGAAAATCAGTGCATAGAGAAGTAAAGTAATAATAATTTCTTTATTATTTTCTGGCCAATCGATTTTCAAGACAGTTTTCATAGGAAAAAGAATGAATGAGGAAACAACTTTTGGTATTGGAACCATGAATGGAGTATTTTTTCTCC
>JAEOTI010000021.1 GCA_016839955.1 Candidatus Hodarchaeota archaeon
AAGGATATACTGGGGGGGTATCAATAATAAAAAGTTCCTTTTCAGGTGCTATGATACAGTTTGATGGTTCTTTTGACTCTTCCGCCCAAAGTAGTTGAATTTCTTTTTCTAAATGATGACTCCACTTTTTTTCTATCAGGTGGTTAAACCTGAAATCGCCTCCTAGTTTTGTCCATAATATCGACCTCCGTTTCTTTTTAAGCTTTAAGGACGAAAATAATTTATTAACATAGTTTAAAAACCTATCCACAGCTTATAAATAATTTTAGAGAGTCTCCACTACCTTGACTAAAAAATATTTGCCAATTAACCATGATATAGACTGTTTTGACTCTAACACCCCCCAAAAAAAACATTAACGCTACTTTTCAAACTATATGATAAATTGTTAAACAAGAATAGAGAAAATGTAAAAAATCCTTGAAATCGAGACGAAGAAGTAGTTGTAATAAAATTAGATGAGTGTATTAACTTGGTGATCCATCCTTTTCTCCTCTGAAAGATGTGTAAATCAATAATTCAAAAACTTTCTCTTATTAGTCCCGTTATGTCGACTAGTAATTCTAAAGTGGATATGAATTGTTGTACAGAGGTTTTTTTTAATATAAATCGCTGTAAAAAAGATTTTTTTATCATTTCCACATAAAGAATCGGTCGAGGAATTATTTAACAGTTCTATTTAGCTCAAATGCCCATTTGACCTCGTAATTTGACACTGTTGACAAACTTATACTCAATAATTAATTTTCACTCTTTCTCTAAATATTTTGTAATCGAGCTATTTCTTTCTGAGTGGGAATAGTTACTTCAACAGGTACTTCTTCAGGAGTTATTGGTTCTCTAGATTCAGATATGAAAAAGGATAAAATAAAAGCCAGAGGTAGAAATAGTAACGCAAAAAAGGGTAATATATATATTGAGTTAAAGGTGTCTACAAGTAACCCTCCAATTATTGCCCCCAATGCAGGCATTAACATGATCTCTGCATTGAGTAATCCCATACCCCTTGATCTTTCCTTCAATTCAGTAAAATCAGCCATCATTGTCGTTATAGCTGGTGATAAGAAAGCATAAAGTGGAATAATCCACAAAATAATTGAAAATGTTGGAGCTCTTGTTATCGATGTAAAACTAAACCAGATAATATGAATTAGTAACGCTAATTGCAATAATGGTTTCCTACCCTTAGTATCTAGATATTTACCAATAAGAAGAAGGACTGGAATAGCAATCAAGGTAGCAGCAGCGTTAGCATAACCAAAATGGTCTTCGATAATGCCAATTCCTTCCACGTAGTAGATTGTGCTAAAAAGGAATAAAGCACCCGTACCAAAATGAGCTAGTGAACTAATAAGAAGAAGAAGAAAGATTTTACGTCGTTTTAGCATTGAAAGTAGTGATACTTTGTTTGAATTGGATATTTTTTGTTGCTCATCTATCATTGGGGAATCATTAATTAAAGGCCCTTTTGGTGAAAATAGAACAATAAGACCTGCTAAGGCAATAATCAAGCCTGCAATTAGAAGCACAGTATGCATACCTAAAATTCTAAAGGCAGTTCCAGCACCAAGACTACCAAGGCACCACCCAGAGGAAGCAAAAAGTAATGCAAGGGAAGAAATAAATCCCTTATTGTCTGGGCTGCAAAGACTTGTAGCAAGGGAGATAGCCAAAGAGTAAAATACCAAAGTAATCATACTAAATGGGACAGCAATCAATAGAAACGAAATTGTAGAATTAGCAAAAATGCGAAGTAGAATAAATTGTACCATACCTATAACAGCTGAGAAACATATTAACTCTCTTTGATTACCTCTGTTATCAGCTAACTTGGAAAAAAAAGTTAGACCAAATATAGAAAACATGCCTGGTAAGGCAATAGCAAGAGCCAATTCAAAATAAGTTGGATTACCTAAATCCCTAAGTATCCAAAGTGAAACAAAAGGCCCATATAGGCTATATCCCAAATGCCAAAGACCAATGGCACCCATTACTGGCCAAAGTTGTTTATCCATCGTTTAGATCCATCTATTAGGCCAATCAGCTGGTTTCAAAGCGTCTATTGCCTTCATGATCTCATCAGTAATCTTTTGTGAAGTCTCTTTCCCTGAAGGAAGTTGATAGTACTTCCGAAGATTGAGTGGTTTTCCAAAAATTATCTCGATTCGTAAAGCTCGAGGACCTCGACCTATTCGGAAACCTCCACTGACAGGCATCATGTCTTCAATGCCTGCTAAGAAGGCAGGAACTACCGTAGCTTTTGTCTCATGAGCGACCCAACCTGCTCCAATTCTTGCTGATTGAAGGTTACCACTTTTAGGATTCTTATTTCGGGCTCCTTCGGGATAATAAACCATTAAATTCCCATCTTTTACTGCTTTTATTGAATACTCGACAGGAAAACGATCTTTACTCCGTTTCCTAACAGGATAGGTGTTTAATCGTCTAATCATGACACTGAAGAAGCGAACGAAACCACTGTAATGATAGAGTTTCTCATCCGCCATAAAGAAGGGCGGACGAACTGGCATACCCATTCCCAACATGATTGAGTCCATATGGGATAAATGGTTAGACATGACTATAACTGGGCCTGATCGCGGAACATTTTTTGAACCAATAAAGCTGATTCGGTAGAAAAGGCGAAGTATAGAAGGAATGAACATTTTCAACAGGATATAGATAAACCAATGAACCTGGATCTTTTCTTCTTTCCAATTACTCTTTTTATAGAACGCAGCATAATAATCAGGACCTCTACGAAACCTTCGGCGTTTTCGTTTAGCTTCTGTTAGTTTAGACAAAGTTTGGAGTCCCCTCAATATATTACAGACTAGAGGAGGATTTCTTCTCGCGGTTAGTTAAGAGTTTAGGCTAAAGCTAGGACTCATAACTGATAAGTTTTAGAAATTTTAAAAATTAAAATCGTCCCTCAGGACTCCAACCGCGCATTTTCGCCCTTTGGATTTCTTTCCATAAGTCATCTCGACGTTCTCCACTTTGAGGGTGGAAAGCATATCCATCAATCTCTACGCCCCCTTTATCACGGGCGAGAGATACCCAATATAATTCTAGGCGGGGATTTGGGTGTTTTAGAGGTTCGAAATTTACAAAGACAGAATCACCAGTTATTATTTCTTTAAATTTGTTAGCTTCTGGGAAATGGTATTCGCTACCTTCCGTTGTTACCACAACGACATCCCTATCTTTTGCTTGTGCGGTTCCTTTCATTTCCATCGCTGACCCTTGCCTTCTGTTGTCATGAAATCTTTCGTTTGTGTAGTTCCTTTTATTTCCATCGCTGAAACCAGCCGAAGAGCTAGTTTCAAGAAAGAAACTAAAATTAAAGCTAAAAAATATCTTCTAAGATTTTTTCTAGCTGTAATTATGTAGCGCCTTCCTCCTTCTAATAATGATCTATTATGTCTTGAAAGATTAATTTTTCTTGAATAATTAACTGAAATTACATGTTAATTTTGTAGCTGCTTGATTCCTTTTTTATCATACAATATGATATCAGTTCTATTCAGAGACTTTTCCATTTTGAAGGTATTATGATGAAATACTAGTAATAGATTTGTCCTTTTACGTGTTATTTTTACCAAAATATATTTTTTGATTTAAAAATATTTCAAAAGGCCTTCATTTTTGTGTTCTCGATACCACAACATTGCTGTGAAATATTGTGATGGAAGACTTATTACTCCTTTCGATACTAGGTTATCAATTGCAGAAGCATAGGTAAAATGCACGTGCCAACAAATAAATTCTCCAAAATAATCAGAGCTACGTTTGCTTACTTCAAAACTTGTGTAGATTTCTTCCAATTCAGTCTTTGCATCATTATAGATCCGAACTAGATCGTTGACATAAAGTCTCACGACTTTTAACCAATATTCTGCATCTTTTTGGTCTATTAACGGTATATTGAGTTTTTTTGACAAAGCTTGTGGGTTCTCAACTACTTTTTTATCAATTAGATTCCTAAACTTTTCTTCTATGTCCTGACGAGCATTATTAAACTTACCATTAATGAAATTTCGTCCAAAGCTAAGGAAATACCAATTTGACCATGGAAGACTAATGTCTTCTTGTCCGTACTTTCCTAGGGAAGATAAATCTCCTTCGATCATAAAGAAATAGTATCGAGCATCAGGGCGATCAGAACTCGGACGGGAAGGAGCAGGAAGAAGGAGGGTTCTATCTTTAGCTAAAGCTTCAAGTAATCCAATATCAAGTAAACGTCCTCCCACTAGTAAAAATGCAAGAGTTTGGAATGAATAACTCTTACTCACAGCTAAGTGGTTATAATGATCATCTAAGTCATTCCAGCGATTCAATAAATGAGATGCAAAAGATTGTCCAATATGAGATGCATGTTCAATGGTGAGTTGAGTCTCCTCACCATTTGCAATGAAAAAAGCTGGGTGATATTGTCCGTCAAATTCCTTAACCAAGTGAGCTTCAACAAGAGGTGTTAGTTCAGATTTAATTTCATTTATTGTTAGATTGAAAATATCACCTAATTCTGAGATGGGAATTTTATCAAAAAGAGCACGCATCAGTTGTTTTCTCAGAGTTGTAAGAGCACCCCAGGGATTACCGCTCCCAGCCATTGACATATATAGAGGAAGTTCTTCATAATAATTTTTAGTCGTATTCATCAGAGAAAACACCTATCTCAATAAAACTAGTCAGAGAAAAAAGGGTAAGTTTGAGATTTTTTAAGGTCATGAAATGTGCAAATCCTCTTGGTAAATCTTTGATCCTAAGGAATTTAATCTCCAAGAATACTAAACTCGTTACTGAGAAAAATTTTCTATTGAATCCAGAACTACTTAATAAGAATTTGATTATCGATGCCTAACTCATGCAGAATGCTTTTTAAACGATCTAATCTTCCAGTATCAGCATCAGCGGTCATTCCTTGCAAATAAGCATCAAAAGTATCCGCATCTTTGATAAGTTCTGCCATTGGACTTTCACTAACAGTTAACTTGTCACTATGTCCTAAGATGGATTTTACAATAAGTTCTAATTCTTCTTTGGTAATTTCTGGTAAATTCTCTTTCCAGTTTTCATTGTAATCTGAAATTATCTCTCGGATATGCTTTTCAGCTCTTAAAGCATGATCTGTAGAACTACCAGTTAGAAGTGTAAAAATATCATGAAGTGCACCAGTAATTCCTGCAAGTTCTGGATCAATCCCTCGCTTGAGAGCAAGAACTTTGGCTAGTTGGGAGGTAGAATACATATGATGACTACTCCATACAATAGGAAAACGTCTGCCTTCTTCATTCATCTGTTGAATCTTTGATTGAATCATTGCTAATACTCGGTTCAATCTCCAAACAGATAGACCATGACGCCCCTCAGGTGGAGTAATTGAATACATGTCTTTCATGTAGATTCTCCCTTTTCTTGCCAATATCCTTTGTACAGGTCTTTTTCACCAACTTCTTCAGCTTTGAACGCAACAAGTTGGAATAAAGGTTCATTCGAAGGAATTCGCAACTCTTTCACCTTAACCTCAAAACATAATGTTCCCCGTGCAGCAAAACCTGAATCCCACAAGGCGGTTGGAAGAAAGTGATACCCATGGAATCGGTTAAAGGTTGACCGTGGGAAACCTAGAACCACGACGTCGTCAGGGATCACTATTCGAGGGAGAACTGCTTCATACTTTCCTCGAGGTAAATAATACCATTCTTTTCCGTCTCCGTTTGGAGTTATTTTCTGGACTTGCTTTTTTGGAGGATCAATTAAACGCTCAGGACCTGCAACAGTTACTATCGAATCGTCATCAATTTGCCAAATTTCTAACGGAGCAACATCCACACCGTTCCCTTTAGCCTCTAATTTTACTTCTACATTATCAGATTCGTCAAAAAAATTTAAAGTAATGTTTCCACGAAGAACAGTCATAATTTTTCCCTTCAAAGGGTATTTGAATATTAGATCCATTAGTTTTCCGATATAGTAAAAGCTCAAATTTAACATTTTTAATTTAGTAATTAGAAATTATTTTCTAAAAAATTATAGTGAGAGTCGTTGGTTGTTCCAAAAATTATTTGATATCGTTCAGAAGCAGCTTGTAGGTCGTGAAAGGGAACTAAAACTCATTCTCACATGTCTTGAAGTAAATAAACACATTTTACTTGAGGGTGCACCTGGGACATCAAAATCCACTATTCTGCGGTTAATTGCTGAAAATTCAGGTTTACCAATGTATGTTGTTGAAGGAAATGCGGATCTAACTCCATCTAAGTTAGTAGGCTCTTTTGATCCGGCATTAGTCCTTGAACATGGTATCAAACAAGAATATTTCGTGAAAGGTCCCCTTTTCCAAGCAATGGAAGAGGGAGGGATATTATACATTGACGAGTTTAACCGAATGGCTTCTGATGCATCCAATACTCTTATTCGAGCGATCGAAGAACATGAACTCGTCATACCACGATTCGGTATAATTCAAGCTTCACAAAACTTTCGGGTTGTTCTTGCACAAAATCCTTTTGATGATGTTGGGGTAGGAAAAATATCCAGAGCACTTTTGGACCGAGTAATAAGAATTAGATTAGACTATCAAGATACTATGGAAGAACAATTAATCGTTGAGAAAGAATTGGATGGAAAAATTGAATCCGATTTGGTAAAAGTAGCTGTGGAATTATGTCGAACTACGCGCATTCATCCCGAAATAAAACAAGGTGCTTCTATCCGAGGTGCGATTGACTTTTCTTTAATCGCTCCCCAACTTGCAGAAATATCCTCAGGCAGGTACTCTTATGATGTTTTGTATGATGCAGCATGTGCAGCTCTTTCAGGTAAAATATGGTTAGACCCTAGTACTGAAAAAATTGCTGAAGAGCTCATTGATGATCTACTAAGTCAAATTCTCAGTCGGAATGTCATTCAGATTGAGGATCGCGATGATTTGGATGAACTTTTAAAAAAAAAATGATGGACGACGACATTTTCTTGGTTGATGAATTCTACGTTGATGATAAATTAACGGAAAATGAACTTGATAAAGGAAATGAAACTGACGAGAAATCCGTTTCTACGGCTCAATCTTACTCTATCGAGATGATTGGTAACGTTTTATTATCTCTTCAAAATAAAGTGCGAAAACAAATCATTCATTGGGCCGTGGGTTTAGTCATCCAAATGACGAGTGAAATCTTGGCAACGAGTCGAAAATTACCAGTGTACCGATCAGAACCTCTTGATGATGAATCCTATCTTGATATTGATTTAGAAGGAACCATTGACCAATATATTACCTCTCGGAATAAAATTGATGCAATAAGGGTTTTTAAACGAGCTAAAACGGGACATTCCGTATTGTTGATCATTGATTCCAGCTTTTCAATGTCTGGTCAAAAGATAGTAATGGCAGCGGCTGCAGCAGCGACAATCTGTCACCTCTTTGATTCTCGAGACATCGGAGTAGTTAAGTTTGGTACTAAAAGTGAAATAATCAAACAGTTTGACAATGAAGTATCTACAGAAAGTCTTGTTGAACAAATTTTTGGAATTATTCCAAGAGGATTAACTAATATTTATTTAGGTTTAAAAGTTGGTTTGGAAGCTTTGGGAGCTCGCAATCAAGGGAAATATACAGCAATTTTACTAAGTGATTGTGATATTAATACCGGGAAAGTTCCATCAATTATTGCATGGAAGCTTCGTGGCTTGAAAATTATAACGATTCCTCCCACAGTCAATGATTTTGTGGCGGATCTCATTGCCCGTGATGCTCAAGGAGATCTATTTACTGCGGAAAAAGTAATGGATATACCTACTATTCTGAAGAAAATATTTGAAAGAGTATAGATGCGTTTTTAGCTTGAAAACTGGGATTAAAATGCACGAGTTCTCATTAGCCTCATCAATCGTTGAAACAGCTCTAGATGTCGCTAAACAACATCATGCTAAAGTCATTAAGAAAGTCACAGTTGAAATTGGTGTTTTTGCTCTTGTTCAACTCGATCAATTAAAATTTTGTATTGATGTGTTGATTGAAGATAGTATTGCTTCAAAAGCAGAATTTGAAGTACTTATTGTACCCGGAAAACTATTCTGCGCAGAGTGTAATCTGGAAAATGATGTTAAAAAAGCTGAGAATATTTCATTTGGAGCGAGTCTGTTCACTTGTCCAAATT
>JAEOTI010000297.1 GCA_016839955.1 Candidatus Hodarchaeota archaeon
ATCTGTTTATAGCCACTTTTTAAGGTCATATTCAATGATATTTCTGCTGTAAGTCTAAATTCCAGCTTATCAATTAAATTTGGAAATGCCGTCAATATCGTCGAAAGATTCTTCATTAATTGTGTTTCATCTACATAAACACCAGGAGGAAGATTTATCGAAATATCTGCGAAATTTAATTCTGAATAGGCTGCCTTCAAAGTAAATTGTCTATTTTTAATCGAACCGACCAATCCAGCATATGCGCCAACACCAACTGCTACTAACATGATTAATGCGAGAAATCTAAATTTATTTTGTCTGAAGTCCCGAATCAATTTCATAGTTAAGGGAGCAACCATCTCATCACCAAATTAGATCGTTAATTGATATGGTATTAGCTGTGTTATCCTGAATTTTCGTGATCTCTCCCCCACGTAGATAGATTATTCGATCAGCAATTTTTGCTATTTCTGAGTTATGAGTCACTAAGATAACAATTCGACCTTCATCTGGGATTTTTCTCAATAATTTAAGGATTAAACGGCCTGTTTCAAAATCAAGTTCACCAGTGGGCTCATCTGCTAGAACAATAGGTGTTTTCTTAGCTAAGGCTCTGGAAATTGCAATACGCTGTTGTTCTCCCCCTGAACACTCTGCAGGAAACTTTTTAGCATGTTTTGCTAAACCTACATCATCAAGATGTCTGAGTGCTTCCTTTTCTATTTCTTTGCGCTTTTTCCCTTTCATAACAAGTTGAAGGGCAAATTCTACATTCTCTTGAGCTGTTAAAGTTGGGATCAAGTTGAAAAATTGAAATACGTAACTGATATTTTCCCGTCTGAACTTTGTAAGATTTGTACTCAAATCAATTGGTATTCCATTAACTCTAATTTCTCCTGACGAGACTCTATCTATTCCTCCAATAAGGTTCAACATAGTAGTTTTTCCAGAACCACTAGGACCTAAAATAACGATGAGTTCACCTTTCTCAATGGTAAGAGTAGCATTTTTTAATGCAAACAGAGTATGTTCGCCGACTTCGTATTTTTTTGTGACATCTTGTAGCCATATTCCTTGTTCTTCGGAAGAAGTTCTAGCATTCAACTCAATATCAGTAATTTTTGCTTCTGTTTGCATTTTCTAGCCCTCATTCATGTTATATGTTTTAAAATAGGATTAATTATGGTGAATGTCTTTGAAATAACGACTTTAGTGATTAATCGTGATATCAATTCTATTTATCCTTTTAATCTTTATTATATCTTATATATATTCTTATATCCGCCATTCAGTCTTATATGAAGGAGATTCACAGATGTAAAAAAAGTTTTCATAGATGTGAAAATCACTTTTAATTCCATTTTAGGTTGAAAGAGAAGAAAATAATAGAGAAATGATTAGATTTTTTTTTGGGTTAAAAAAATAAACAGACATTTGTTCAATTTGATCTCAATATAAAATGAAATAGTATTCAATATGTTCAATCTATCATCCAGTTTTTCACATATGTATGGTATTTTTTAACATATGATCACATTAATTTTCAAAGAAGGAGATAGAGTTTATGGCAACAGTAAAAACACAGAATTATCCTCAAAATGATACAGAAATGAACTCAATTGAACTAGATATAACAGATATTGAAATTTTGCGCATTCTTCAAAAAGACAGCAACCTATCAATTAGAGACATTCAAGCGAAACTTCAAGATCGAAATCGAAAAATTGGCGAACGTGATCCAGCCTTAGCACTAGAAATCAAGACTTCTTTAGGAACCATTCACAATCGCATTAACAAATTAAGGGATTTAGGAATTATTAAGGGGTATACCATTATTCTTGATGCTGAGAAGCTTGGTTATGATCTAACCGTAATGATTCAAATGCAAATTGATGTTAATAAGTTGAACGAAGTTAATAAATCCTTTGCTACGATTTCAGAGCTTGTTGCAATGTATAACATCACTGGGGACTTCGATCTCGTTTGTTTCGGTCGTTTTAAATGCCGTCGTCACCTGAATCAAGTCTTGCGTGAAAAAATTTTACCTAATCCTTATGTTCGTCGGACAGCAACAAGTATTGCACTAAATATCTTGAAAGAGAATTTCTCAGCATTAAACATCTTTGAAGAGAATTAATAATTCTCTGTCTCATTCTTCTTCATTGAGTTCTATGTGTGGTATTCTTGGAATTTTTGCTTCACCAAATGCCCAAAAGCAGATTCGGATAGGATTGGACCTTTTAAAACATCGAGGGCATGATGGAATTGGAGTTGCAAGTGAAAATAACCTATGGCATGGTCAATTTACTGACGATATTCCAAATTGGAATAGTTCTAACTTAGTTGGTCATTGTCTTCATGCTGTAGTAAATCATATTCCACAACCTCTTACTAATCAACAATCTCGCTTAGTGGCTAATTGTGAGATTTATAATTGGAGAGATCTTATTCCATTATACAACGATACTCCAAGAAATGATGCAGAACTCCTTCACTTAGTTCTCAATCAAGCTTCAGAGACCAATCTTGAAGCTAAACTTCAACAGTTGCAGGGAGATTATGCTTTTACCTATTGGCATGATGATACAATATGGATTGCCCGAGATCTAGTAGGGGTGAAACCCATATGGTATGCTTTTGAAAATGAACAATTCGCTTTTGCTTCTGAGCGGAAAGCACTTTTAGCCATGGGTTATGAAGGTCCTCATGAACTTAATCCAAGACTGATTCTTTCTTACAATCTCAGAACCCATCAATTAGCATTCCTACCCAGAAATTTCTATTCAATTGATCCTGAACATGAAAAAAATCCAAATATATTGACAACAGAGTTACTAAATCTGTTAATTTCTGCGGTCAAGAAGAGAATTCCTTCAGTGCCTTATGGTTTAATGTTTTCTGGGGGTATTGACTCTGTAATTTTAGCTGCGATCTTAAAAAAACTTGGAGAAGAATTTCCTTGTTATGTTGCTGTTGCAGATGAAAAAGCCTCTGATTTATCTTGGAGTTTGAAAGCAGCAGAATTACTAAATCTCGATTTAAGACCTATAATCGTTTCAATTGATCAAATAGAAGAAAAATTAGGTACGCTTGTTCCTCTTATTGAAGAATCTACAGTTATGAAAGTTGGAGTTGGTCTCCCCTTCTTTTTTGCTTGTCAAAGTGCAGCAAAGGATGGCATGAAAGTTCTCTTCTCAGGAATGGGTGCAGACGAATTATTTGGTGGTTATTTCAGACAAGCAATGGCTGCTGCAGTCAATGAAGATTGTCTTTCAGCGATACGGGGAAATTATGAACGAAATGCTTACCGAGATGATGTAATCACGATGTATTGGGGACTAGAGCTTAGAGTACCATATTTAGATCCAAAAGTTATTTCCTATTCTCTTAAAATTCCTTCAAAATTCAAAATTCAGGAAAAACAGAACAAATGGATTCTAAGAGAAGTCGCAAAGAAAATAAATATCTCCCAAGAGCTATCTAATAGACCTAAGAAAGCAGCTCAATATGGAAGCCGGTTTGATTATTACTTAAAACGATTAGCAAAAAAAGAGGATTGTACAAGGGCAGAATTTCTTCGAAATTTCCTCCCCCAACCTTCAATTAAATTAGGTGCCCTCTTTAGTACTGGAAAAGACAGCTCTTTTGCCTTTCATGTGATGCGTAAACGTAATTATGATGTTGTTTGCCTGATAACTATACAAAGCGAAAATCCAGATTCATATATGTTCCATACACCAACAATTGAACTCTCTCAACTTCAAGCTGAAGCCCTTGGATTGCCAATCTTAATTGGTAAAACAAAAGGAGAAAAAGAAGAAGAATTAAGGGATTTAGAACGAACGTTGAAGCAAGCCATTGATTTATTTAAAATTCAGGGTGTGATTACTGGTGCTCTATACTCTAACTATCAACGACAACGTATTGAAAAAATCTGTGATCGGCTTGGAATAAAGTGTTTTAGTCCTTTATGGCATATAGATCAAGAACAAGAGATGCGACAATTGCTCAGAGAAGGATTTGAGATTATTTTTACATCTTACGCAGCTTATGGATTGGATGCATCTTGGCTTGGCGTACCCATTACAGAACAGCATGTGGATCGATTAGTCAAACTAAATCGTGACTTTGGGATTAATATTGCAGGTGAAGGGGGAGAATTTGAGAGTTTTGTGACATGGATGCCAGGATTTTCTCATCATATTTGTTTTCAAGGACTATCAATCTCGAAAACTGGAGAATGGTCAGGTAGGATTAAGTATGAATTTGTTTCATTATGCAAATAACTTATTGTAGGTCAATGTAAAATGGAAATATCTAATGAACGAATAAGAAGAGTGGTACTGAGCCTATCTGGACTCTTAGTTTTTTTCTATACTTGTTTTTTCCTTCCATTTTTTAGAGTTTTGCCCTATGCTACTATGAAAGAAACTCTTTACGTTGTGAATGGCGTTTCTGCAGATTTCTATTACAATAGTATTCAAATTCGTTGGTGGGCTTTAATCGGACTTCTTTCGGGAAAATTCGATATTAGTTACTCAACAATAGGGAAAGATAGTGATTTCTGGTATTTATGGTATTTAACCCATTATTGGGGCCCAATATCCATGTTTTTAGTTTTAATAACCTGTATTCTACTCCTTGTTGAAAATCTCGTGATCATACTGCGTAAAAAACCAATTTTTCAGTTTACATGGAAAATAATTTTATTTTTTGGAATAGCTGCTGTATTCATTGAATGGTTACTACTATTCACTCTTTGGTTTTCGGGTACTGCCCATATTATAACTGACATAGGGAATATTGGAATAACATTAGCTCTTGGTCCTGAATTGTTTTTCTTCAACCTATGGGGGGTCATAGCATTAACTTGGTCAAGTTTACAATTAAGAAAGCTCTCTTCAGAGACTAATCTTTTCTCATAACTCTATTTAACACAAAAAAATCCAATAGTGAAAGTAATAATAACTCGACATAATTCATATAACTTGGATTAACTGATTATTTAAACAAGAATGATCATTTTAAGCGTGCTGTAGAGATGTCAGAATTAAATAACAAGAAAAATCTTTCTCAATCTGCAAAACATGAGGAATTAATTTCTATTTCAGGCGGGCATATCCTTAAATTAGATAATTCCTTAAATAAAGCGATTCTAGTTGCAAGAAGTATATACGATGCTTATTTTTATCTCAATAACGCAGTTTGGACTTATGGAAAGAATTTCAGATTTGCTAGGCAACAGGTTGAAGACGACCAAGATGTTGGTGTTGTAAGTTTAGAGGGTTCAACAAAAGCAATTATGGCCGATATCACGATTTTACAGCCATGGGCTGAACCTAGGCAGCATGAGAAAGATCCAAACGGCTATGAATATGCTTTAGAATATGGAACGTTATATCTTTTAAGTTCAGAAAAAGGAAATGAGACCTACACCTATGGGTCAAGATTGCGAGAGAAAGTAGATCAAATTGATACAGCCATTGAAATTTTGAAAGAAAAACCAAACTCAAGACAAGTATGTTTGACCGTTGCTCGTCCTGCAGATCTTTCACTTCCGGATCCTCCCTGCTTAAGAATCCTCGATTTGAAAATTTATGAAGGTGCATTAACCGTTAGCGCTTTATTCAGATCTTGGGACCTTTATGGTGCAGCAAACACTAATTTAATGGGTCTAAACGATTTACAGAGCTGGGTTGCAAAAGAAGTTGGTGTGAAGCAAGGTATCCTCCAAGTAAATGCTACAAACGCTCATATTTACCCTCACGCATTCAAGATGGTTGAAGAATGGGTGACTGGAACAGAAAAAAGCACACCAACTGCAGCAAAAAGGTTAGGATTAGATAAGCACTAGTTTTACTATACTCAGATAACCGAAAGATAAATGGCTAGATCCTTTTTTGCTTTAGAATAATTCAATATACACAGAAAAAAAGAAAAAAAGTCTAGAAGACAACTGGATATACTTGTTATTATGCGGTGAAGTCAATGGCGCTTAAAATAGGATTTCTAGGACTAGATGCAGCAGGAAAAACAACATTTTTAGCAGCTTTAGGTAAAACATACGGTTCTATCATCGACGCAAAGCCAACAAAGGGTATTGAACGCTCTGAAAAAAATGTTATGGGACAAGCAATAGGTATCTGGGATTATGGAGGACAGACTCAATATCGTGATCGCTATTTGAAGAGCGAAAGAGACCTCGAGGGACTTGATTTAGTATTCTACCTCCTTGATGTGCAGAATCCGACAAGATTTGATGAAGCAGCAGATTATTTAAGCAATCTCTTAGACAAAATGAAAGGATTTAACCAAGAAAATCTTATCATTTGTTTCCACAAATATGATCCAGACAGAAGTGAACAACTTAAAGACCAACTGAATAAAGCATGGGAAAAAATGGAATCTATTGCAGAAGACGCTTATGCATTTCTCCCGACCTCGATATTCGACGAGAAGCAGATTACAAGAGCTTTTTCCATGGGACTTAGGAAAGTAGCTACTAAGAAAGAAATTGTCGAAGGAGAGCTTCAAAAAATCATTAAAGATGCTGGTGCAAAAGCTTCAGTGGTTCTTACTACAGATGGTTACGCAATCGCAGCATATGCCGCCGATGACAAAGTTGCTGAAGAAATAGAAGGGATTGGAATGTCTTTAGCTATCCTTTGGCAATCATCTGGTCTTAAATTTCAAGAGGTTGTTGGAAAGTTAGACATTGGTGATTTCAGTTTTGAAACTACATCAGCTGGTGGTAGAGACTATTACATCCTAAATATTGGAGTCAACGACCGACCAACTCTTTTAGGAAAGATACAGAGTATTCTTGAAACAATTTCCTAAATAACAAAAATTCAGTACTCTCAATGGAGAGTACTACTTCCTCTTTTCTTTTTACTTGTCTATTTAGTTTTTAAAGGATCAAAGGGAATGGTAATTCTGGATTCTTTCCTCAGGTGTTGTCATAATGGGCAATATTGTTATTCTGGGCGCAGGAATGATGAGTTACGGGTTGATCTATGACTTAAATCGATCAAATAATATTGGTAGTTTGACTATAGCTGATTCAAATGAAAAAGCTGCGCAAGCTATTGCCAAAAAGGCAAATATTCCTACTTCTACAAAAATATTTGATGCAAATTCCTACCAGGCCATATGCAATGTAATCAATGATCACAACACAGCAATTTCAGCTCTCCCCTATACCTATAATTTTGATGTAGCTAAGGCTTGTATTGATAAAGGAGTTAATATGGTGGATTTAGGAGGAAATTTACATATTGTTCAAAAACAAATGGCATTAAATGAGAAAGCAGTTGCTAATGAAGTAACTATTATCCCTAATTTAGGTTTAGCACCAGGTCTTATGAACATTCTCGCAATGGGAGCTTTTCATCAATTCTCCAAGGTCGAGTCACTAAAAATTCGCGTAGGAGGGCTACCTCAGAAACTTATTGGTCCTTTGGGCTATCAACTCACATTTAATCCTGAAGGATTGATTAATGAGTATCGTGAACCATGTGAAGTTCTACGAGACTTTAAACATGTAACTATTGATCCCCTGTCAGAATTAGAAGATATTTCCTTTCCTGATCCATACAATAATAATCTTGAGGCTTTCGCTACATCAGGCGGTAGTTCTTCTCTGCCATCTCTTCTCAAAGGAAAAGTAAGAGAACTTGATTATAAAACTATACGATATAAAGGGCATTATCAGAAGATAAAACTTCTTAAGGAACTTGGTTTATTTCGGGATGATTTCCTCCGTCTTAAAGACTCAACAATCCGCCCTCGTGATGTACTTTCAAAACTTCTTTGGGAAGTTTTACCTCAGAATCAACCTGATGTTGTACTAGCACGTCTTTCAATACAAGGAGAATTAGATAAAAAAAAATCAGTAACATTGGTGAATGACCTTATAGATTATTTTGATCCAGAGTCGAATCTAACAGCAATGATGAAGACAACTGCTTTTCCAACTTCAATAGTAGCTCTAATGTTATTAAATAATGAAATATCGATAAAAGGTGTTGTTCCGGCAGAGATTGCTGTAGACTCTACGAAACTAAAAAAAGAACTTGCTCATAGAAACATTATAATCCAAGAAACCATAAAACCCAATTAATTTACCAAACTATTTGAATTAAATTTGTGATTTAAATCAAATAGACTTTATTGGGTAAAAAAGGAATTTTGAAACATATATTTCAACTAGCTTTTCTTTCCTAGTGGGATTACCAATGTCAATTTCTGATATGGAGGATATCAAGAAAACTTTACGTAAGGGAAAGCTTTACGCAGATGTTGGTGACAATGAACAAGCTTCACTAACCTTGAGAGAAGTCATAAGGAAGGGGAAGGCGATTGAATATAGTGAAAATGTTGTTAGTAAGGCAAAAATCGAGTTAGCATGGATTTATAATGATATTGGCGATTATCAAGAAGCAGAACGGTTATTTCGAGAAGCAGCTTTACAAACAAAAGAGCATTATCCAAGAACGGAAGCTACAGCGATTAATGGATTAGGATCTGTTTTCTCAAGAAAAGGTTTCTTTAGTGAAGCTCTAGAAAAATACCAGTACTCTCTCCGACTTAGACGAAAACTGGGTGATAAACAAGGAGAAGCTAGTTGTCTAAACAATATTGCAATTGTACTAAAATATCAAGGTAACTACCGTAAGGCTTTGGATTTTTACACCGAAGCAGACGCTCTTCTAAAATCCATTGGCGATGAAAATAACAGAGCGATTGTATTGGGCAACACTGGATGGCTCTATTGGGCCATTGAAAATCCGAGATCAGAACTTTGTTTCAGACAAGCAAAAGAAATTCTTGAAAAAGCCAGAAGGATGAAAACGTTAGCTTATATTGATGTTGTAACTGGTTTGGTTGGATATTTAGCTGATAATGGAACTTTTGATGAAGCAAAGAATTTAATTCAGATCGCTAGTCATCTTGGGAGTGATCTCGGTACGGTTGCTGAAGCCAAAACACTTTACTTTCATGCGTATCTTGAAAAAGCTCAGCTCAAATATACTTTTGCAGAAATGCTATTTAATTCAGCTCTGGCAAAATCTCATAGTTTAGGCCTTTATTGGTTTGAATTGAAATCAAGACTTCATCTCATTGAATTTTTACTTAGAGAAAGGAGAATAACTGAAGTCCAGGACCATCTTTCTCGGTCACTTAAAATGGCAGAAGAAGGTCAAAGCCTACCATTCGTAGTAGCTTGTCATTTTCTGAACGGGTTATTGTACTCTTACATTTACCAGTTTGATGAAGCTATTAACGAACTTGAGCTCACAGAAAAGCTAGCAGAAAAATATAAGTTTGTGTTATACCAAAAGAAAGCTCTGGAAGAGAGGATTCGAATTCTAGCATCTAAGGAACAATACGAAAGCTTAATGGAACGAGCCCAGGATGATACTGAACGACAGGCATTCCGAGAAAGTGAAGAAACAATTGTTTTATCATATTTAAGAATGATTCAGAAGGCTCTTAGACCTCAATAATGCTTCATTCTTTACCAAATTATCACAGGTCATATTCAAATAAATGATCAATGTCTGTAACATGCGGCTTTTCTTTTTCCAGCATATGTTGACTGCGGGAAGCCTTGGTTTCAAGATATTTCTTACTATATTTAGTTGCGGGGATTATAAGGGGAACCCTTTCTGTTACATTAATACCATACCGCTTTAGTTGTTCGATTTTTCTTGGATTATTTGTCATTAATCGAACACTCAAGATTCCAAGCCTTTGTAGCATTGCGGCAGCAACCTGGTAATCTCGTTCATCATCCTTAAAGCCTAATTCAATATTCGCATCAACTGTATCGAAACCTAAATCCTGTAGGGCGTAAGCACGTAATTTATTGAGTAATCCGATTCCACGGCCTTCCTGACGTAAATAAAGAAGGATACCCATCTCTATTGTTCCGATTTGTTTCAAGGCAGTCCTTAATTGGTCTCGACAATCACATCGAAGACTTCCAAGTGCATCCCCAGTTAAACATTCAGAATGTATTCGACAGAGAACATTCTCTTTTCCAGAGATATCACCCTTAACAATAGCAGCATGGTCATCACGTCGGTCTTTATTGTTAATAAATCCAATAATTTTGAATTCCCCAAATCGAGAAGGGAGATTGGCTACAGCAATTATGCGTATACAAATTCCTTTTTCACAATGTTCACAATTTGGGTAGTCAGGGCAATCTACATTCAAAGATTCACTAGATAGGAGTTCCTCGAGGGTGGGAGAAGTTATTGGCACCTACAACAGGCTCCAAGTAAGCCTATTTGAACTTCGATTTAAAGAGTCAACTAATTTGGCTCTGAAGTTTTTGGCGAATAATCTTTCGTAAGGTACCTGCTCCTTTTATCCCTGTGGATAGTTCTCCTTGTCCTAGAGTAAAGAAAGCTAATGTGGGAAATTCATGGAATCGAAAACGCATAGAAATAATGGGATTCTTCTCAATATCTAAGCGAGCAAAATAAACCTGATCCTGAAACTCTCGTGAAATATTTTTGAGAATATCATCTTGTAAATGACATTGTCCGCAATTATTGTTCTTATAGAAATCTACAACAACTAAGGACTGATTTGAAAACTTGTTAATATATTCATCAAATGTTACGTCAGTTAGTTCATCAACAGACAACAAAAAAAATCTCCTTCAATCAAATAAATCATTTTTTTATTTTTTTAGAATAAAATCAATCACTCACCTTCCCCAAGATAATAATAGGATTCGTTCTATTAAAGGCTAATCTGAATCGGCAAACACGATAGTCAAGAAAAAAGAATAAAAACTATTATTCATTAACATGGAGAAAGGCATGATCCTAAACCTAAGTATAGGATCTTTTATGACGGCAATGGAAGAAAAATGGATCTAATCTTTTGCTTCAACCACAATCATGGTTAGTGTGGATCTTACGGAATCGAGTCCTCTAATTTTACTGAGAATAATTGATTTAAGATCATCCATTTCAGGAGACTCAACCCGGGCAACGATATCATAGACACCATAGACCATGTATGCTTCCTTAACCGCATCAATACCCTTTAAAGTCTGTAGGACACTATCTTCTGCCCCAATTTCGCTATTTACTAAGACAAAGGCTGTAGGCATTTCTTTTTCCTCTTTATGATTTTTTATGCACTGATTTTACCTATTATTAACATGAATACAACTAGTATTTATTAAAAAAAAGCACCCAATACTCCCTTTAAAAAGCTGCCTTATTTTTAAATGAAGTAAGTAGAAATAAGTAGTTTAGTCTTTGACAAAAATTGTGTCTTTGAACAGGTATTTAATAACGATGGTTCTTTTTTACTCAAAAACGTATAATAAAGTTATTTTGTAGTGCAAACGACAATCCAACCCTGTGGAATCTTAAAGAGGAACTTCCTTTGTCTTCAAGAACGTATCTGACAAGAAGCTTTGAAGGATGGAAGTTAATACGTAAATGCTTAGTACAAATAGATGAATTAGTGTATGATTTTGAGAATTGTGCGAAATGTGACTTTTGTTCTTTAATTTGCCCACGTGAAGCATTATCATTTCAAACCAAATCAAATGGAGCCAGAAAGCAATTAGAAATCAACCCAAAAGAATGTGTATATTGTGGATACTGTGTAGCATTCTGTCCGTTTCATGCTT
The DNA here is from genome assembly GCA_016839955.1 of Candidatus Hodarchaeota archaeon. The sequence continues at coordinate 11,648 of JAEOTI010000297.1, forward strand.
TAGAATTACGAATAAATGGAGAATCTACAATACCAGTAATTGAACAAGGGCTCTTTTTTCCGTTAATTCGAGACAATCAAGTTTGTGTACCTCAAAAAGAAGCTGAAAAATACTGTCCAACTTGCCATATTTGTGTAACTCAATGTCCTAGAGATGCTATTTCGATGTCAATAATTGATGGGATTCCAAAGATTATAGTTGACTTCAAGCTTTGTGCTGGATGCAAGAGTTGTAGTTTAAACTGCCCAGTCAAAATTATTGAAACTGATCCTGTATTCGTTGGTCAATTAGATATGGATATCCAAAAACTTCAACCATTTGGTAAAGCGCTAGTTGAAATTTGTCCAATGGAATGCTTTGCTCTTAATGATGATTTTGAGCTAATTTTCTCTAAGGATTCATGCAATTTTTGTGGGGCATGTCAATATATTCCTGGAGCACCAAGTGGAAGCATAGTTGTAAGAAGAACTAAAATGAAAACTGATAATAAGTTCTCCGAAACGGTCACTAACGCAATCAAGGAGGCATTCCTCACTGGCTGACGCAATTTCAGCTCCTATCTGGGTATATCACCTCTGGAAAGGCATTGTTACAGACGAACAATACGCAGATTATAACGAATTAGATGCAAGTATGGCGGAGGTCATGGAAAACGTTCAAAATGAGTTTATAGGTGAAGGGAGAGAGTTTCTAATTGAACTTGATAGTTTTGACGATGATGCGTGGACTATTGAAATTATTACAGGTTTTACTTGGTTTTTTTTAGAAGATGATGAAGCAGACATGGAGATGATTCTCGAAGAAATTAAGAAGCAATTATCGGATATTTCTGTTGATATCGATGAAGTAATTGCATTAAATTGGGATGAAGGCGCTTAATTTTAAATGACTGGATCAATAAGAATTGGTATGGCAGTTAATATAACAGCAATTAAACCAAATATAATACAGAATTTCCAAAAAGGGAATTCTTGACTCATTTTCAATAGGATACCCATAGAAATCCACCCGAGGAGAAAAGTTACAACTAAGGCGGCTAGTAATATATACAACTCTATTGAAGCTCCTTCACTAGTTGTAGATTCGACAAAAATCTTACCATTTTGATAATCTATATTTCCTAGTATTATTTCTAACACGCTTGCGCCTAATGTGGCAAAAAATCCTACAATAAAACTCCCACGAAGTGCCTCTTCTTGTTTTAAACCAATATAGAGTAAGCAAGCAACAGTCATTGCAGATCGAGAAATTCCAGGAAGGACTGATAATCCCTGAACAAAACCAAGGAGACAAGCTTCCAAGTTACTGATCCGAGTAAAAATTCTTTCACCTTCGGAAATACCTGTTTGTGTTTTCAAGACAATCCCAGTAATAATCAACGATGTTCCAACAAAGAATGTAACAATTTCTCCACTAGCAGATTCTGATCCTAATTGTTCCGATAATGTTATCCAGTAGTCTTCAATGAAAAAAAGAAGCGGAATAGCTGTGATAGCTGTAATGAATGTAGTTAACAGTATTGGGCGAATTAAAGGTGATTCTTCGATATTCATCATTTGACAGAAATCTTTCCGAAATCGAAGAAGAATTACTCCAGCAGTGGCACCATGGAAAAATAAAGCTAAATTTAATGCAACAGAAAATTCAATTTCAAGTACTTGGGTAGCTATTAGTACGACTTGCCCTTCGGACGATACAGGTAACCACTCTAATGTCCCCTGTAAAATTCCTAGAATCAAGACCTCCAACAGTGAAAGTTCATCCATTAGATAAATTTCCCTTCGATTTCACAAAGAAAGTCCCTAATCTTATATATGTCAAAGTCCAAGAAATTATTGAAATTATTGTGATACTAACTCGATTGGTGTCTTCTATGGTAAACTGTTCAGTGTGTGGAAATAATCAACGAGTAGATCGTATTGTTGAACTTTGTATTAACTGTATGGCATATGAGATTAATGAAGCTGCCAAAAGAGCCTTAATCCGTGGAAGAATAATATTAACTGCAGACAATAAGTTGATTTAACCATATTTTAAGAAAAATTACTCCTTTCACACCTCTCACTTGGTTTTTGTATGTAATTCGTTATTCTGCTTAGACTCTTGCTTAAATTCAATTTAATAACTTCCAGAATGGAAATTTAGATAGAAATTTTAATAGCAATATTTTCATCAACTGATTGGAGAAAAAAAATAGTGAATTCTTTAGAAGAGGAAAAATCAGAAGAATTACCAAAAATAATAGGGAAAATAGAATCTAATTCTACTAAAGTTATTCTTACAAATAGTGATGCAAGAACATTCTATGATCAAAGTTATTTTGGCACTTTTAATAAGCAAGAAGAATTGGAACTTCACCCTGAGGAAGCTTTACTTCTTTTTGAAAGAAAGAGGGTAGAAATTAGTTCCAATGAGCTTGAAAACGGACAAGAACATTTTCTTACAGCGAATGAGCTTGTAAAACTATTTTCTGAAAATGATATATGGTTCTGGGTTAACTATCAAGTTTATAAGGATCTACGAAATCGAGGATATGTTGTTCGTCCCGGATATGGAGAGTTTGCCCCGTACCGATTATATCCTCGTGGAGCAAGACCAGAGGAAGCTGTGTCTAAAATTCTGGTTTATCCCCTTGGAGAAGGAAACCACTTAGATTTAGAGCGTCTTGATCAAATTGTTTCAGGAGCTCGATTAAGTAGAAAAGACTTGGTATTAGCAGTAGTGGATCGTTTGGGTGATGTTACGTACTATCGGGCTGAGGCAATGAAGTTGGAACGAAATCCATACAATTATGAATTTAAGAACGAAGGAGAACCTATTCCTCTAAATATTTCAGAAATTAGTTAATCACACACACTATGCCCACTCCACATTCTTGGAGGTAGACTAACAACTTTTTTGCTTTGTAGATTATAGATCTCCACTGAACCATCTTCTTTCTCTAAAGCGACTGTTCCTATTGTATTAGGTCCGGTCTTATAAAAATCGGGATCTGATGTAAGGATATGGACGACTAAATCTTTCCACAGGCTATGAAATCCTCCTCTTGAACCTTCATGTGAACGGAAAAGTCGACGACGTTCAACAACCCGACGTAAAAAGAATTCTGCTGCTCTACATGAAAAATCTTTAGCGAAACCTCCTCTTGATGATGGTTTGAATTCTTCTTCAACTAATGTTTCATCAGGATCATTCCAACGTATTTCACCGAATATTCGCTGTAGTTTCATCGATTGCTTAGTTTGTAAATTCTCAAAATTATCGTGGGGTTTAGGTAAATGAAGAAAATCTTTAAATGAAGTATCCTGAGGGATTCCTCCGTGCAGAAAAAAGGAAGTAGGTGTCTGTGCAGCTAAAGGTAGAAAGTTATACAATTCATGACAATAATCTATTGCATCTTGAAAAAAACCCTTGAAATGAGTTTTAAGTTCTGTATAAAACCCATATATTGAATTCTGGGTCTCTTCTTCATGGTTTCCACGTAAAGGAATGACATTGTCGGGATATTGTATTGCCATTTTGATAATATATTCTAAAGTTGCTAATTGTTTTGGTCCCCGGTCTACATAATCCCCTAAAAGAACGATACGCCCACATTGAAAAGCCTCAGCCATTTTAAAGATGAGTTTCAATGCAGTAAGGTCACCATGAATATCTCCAATTACCAATGTTTTACCTGGTTCTTCAAATGTAACTAGATTTGGTTTCTCAGCAAAAATGGATTTGAAATTCGATGCCAATTCCCTCAATTTGAAAATGTTTGGTTGTTCTAGTTGAGGTTCCTCGAATTTCACTTTTAGCACCCTCCAGACAGTGTTTCAAATAGAAATCTCTTTAAACGCAGCTTTGAGTAAATCAAGTTTTTCTATTTCAAAATTTAAATGGCAAGAAACCAAGGCAATTTTGGATGATTTCATTGCAAATCTTTCAGCAATAGCTTCAGCAATGGCAGCTGAAACCTTACTTCGATCACCGAGTACTGTTGAAGATATAGCTCGAGATTCTTCGGGTAAGGGGGTACCAACTGCAACTGTTCCTAATTTTTCATCGTCTCCATACATAAAGATCTGAACAGCGTTTTCCAATAAAAGTAAAAAATAATGGAAGGTTTTTTCCCCAACTGAGAACTGTCCTTCTTTCGTTTCCAAAAGAATTATCTCCTTTTGATATGAATATATTGCGACATTGATGAAACTCAAGCTTAATCATATTAATTATTACTAGCAAGTATTAATCTTTCAGAATGTCTTTCTTCTCTTTGATGTAAAAATGGGTGATGTATTCATTCAAAGTGTTGGAATGACTAATTTTGGAAAATTATCATCTAATTTTCCCCAATTGTTATTAGAAGCCTCAGAAAACGCTTTAGAAGAAGTTTCTGTTGAAGAAATTGAAGCTATTTATCTTGGAAGTATGAATCCTGACGAATTTGTTGAATTTTCAAGCTTACCTGCAATGTTATCTGATGAATTAGGTCTGGTTCCAAAATCTGCGGTTAGAATCGACAACTCCTCTGCATCTGGTTCTGCAACAATCCTACAAGCATATCTTGCAGTAAAATCAGGGTATTTTGAGACAGTACTTTGTGTGGGAGGAGAAAAAATGACAGAAGTGACTACTAAAAAAGCAGGGCGAATTCTAGCAAAGGTTCTATCTCCACTTGAAAGAAGATTAGGGCTTACGATGCCAGCACTGGCGGCACTGGCGTGTCGTGCATATATGGACCGTTATGGTCTTTCCAGAGATCAGTTATCGACAATACCAATTAAGAATCATCATAACTCAATTTATAATCCATATGCTCATTTCCAAAAGGAGATTAAATTAGAAACTGTAAATAAAAGCAGACTGGTTGTAGATCCATTAAGACTTTATGATTGTAGTCCTATGTCAGATGGCGCTGCTGCTCTTATTCTTTCAAAGAAACCGGGACCGGTAAAAATCATTGGAATAGGTAATGGGACAGATTACCTCACTTATGCTCATAGAGACTCTCTTACATCTTCAACAGCGACAAAAAGTGCTGCAAAGAAAGCTTTTGATCAAGCTAAGATCGAACCAAATCAAATAGATGTAGCAGAACTTCACGATGCGTTTTCAATCCTTGAAATTATCAACAGTGAAGATATTGGTTTTTTTCGTTCAGGGCAAGGAGGGATAGCTGCTGAAAGGAATGACACTTCCCTTAATGGAACAATTCCCATTAATCCCTCTGGTGGATTGAAAGCTCGAGGTCATCCAGTCGGTGCAACAGGGATCGCCCAGGTCATGGAAATCTTCTGGCAACTCACTCAAAATGCTGAAAATCGTCAAGTTGATGGTGTTAAGCGAGGTCTTACACAAAACATTGGAGGTTTTGCAAGTAATAATGTAGTAACTATAATGGAGGCTGTTCAATGATAGATATTGGCCTTTGTCACACTTGTGGAAAGGAAATTTACCCGTACAGACTAACTTGTCCCAATTGCAGAAATAAATTAACCCAAATTCAAGTTCCTGTGACAGGAACAGTCTTATCTTGGTGTACTATTTTTATACCCCCTGAAGGATATGGACCTGAACCATATACAATAGCCCTAATAAAAATCACCAACTCTACTGCAAAACTTCTTAGTAAGACAATAGTTCCAAACATCAAAGTTGGTGACAATGTAGTTCTGTCAAAACAGGATGAGGATTGGACTATCGTTGATATTCAATGATTTAATTGAACAGTTTCTTGCTAGGGATCGTCGAGCATTTGCTCGGATTATAACAAAAGTAGAAGATGGAGATTCTAGTTACGTTCGTCATCTTTTCCCCAAAACAGGTCATAGTCAAATCATTGGAATCACAGGCCCACCTGGGAGTGGAAAAAGCACTTTAGTTGACAAATTAGCCCTAAAAATCAGGGAACATGGAAAATCAGTTGGAATTATCGCTGTAGACCCAACTAGCCCTTTTACTGGTGGTGCATTGTTAGGTGATAGAATTAGGATGCAAACTACAGCCCAAGACCCTGGGGTATTTATCCGTTCAATGGGCAGCCGTGGTGCGCTTGGTGGGCTTGCTAGGGCGACAAACAATGTGATTAAGATTTTTGATGCTTTCGGGTTCGATGTTATTATTGTAGAGACAGTAGGGGCGGGTCAATCAGAAGTTGATATCGTAAAAACAGCTCACACTTCCCTTGTTCTTGCTGTACCTGGTCTAGGCGATTCTATTCAAATGATTAAAGCGGGTATATTAGAAATTGCTGATGTTTTTGTTTTAAACAAAGCAGATCGTGATGGTATCAATCAACTTGAACTAGAATTGAAATACATGCTAGAGATGACAGATAATGGTCCAAAAATAGATGATTGGACCCCCCCAATTGTAAGAACGGTAGCAAAAGATGCTATTGGCATTGATGAGCTTTATACAAATATTCAGGAACATTTCATTTTCTTAAAGGAAACAGAAAAACTAGAACGATTAATCCAACAACGTACAGAAGATGAAATTATTGAAATTGTAAAAAATAAGTTCGCACAGCACCTCATTACGAAAGCCAAAGAGAGAGGCGATCTTAAAAAACTTGTAAACTTAGTAATGAAACGAGATCTGGATCCTTATTCAGCTGCGGAGCGATTACTTGATCCCCTAATGCAGAAAGATGATGTTTAAATTTCCAAAGATTGCCAAGCTTTGATAACGTCTTTTCCTTCAAGAAATATTAGATTATTTTCATTTGCGAATTCTTTTGCTTTTTCTTTTGGTAAAGCACGTTTCTCAGTCATCATCTCACATCCAACTGCAATTGGTATTAAATCTGCCATGGTAATTAGTGCCACCCCAAGTTCTGTATGACCAAATCGATCCTCTAAAGGGGTTTGGGAGGAGTTACAAAGAAATACATGTCCTGGTGCTCTAAATTTTTGCCCAAACAACCGTTGAGATTCAATTTGGGATAAGTCTCTAATTTCTCCAGCGAGTTTTGCAAATTCTGAGATTGTTAAGGCTCGATCATCATCTGTAATACCGGTAAATGTATTCCGATGGTTAATAGTAATCGAAAAAGACGATTTAGTATCATAAGGAATGTCATTAGGAATTAATTCTTTTAGTACAGGCCATCTATTGCCTTCCTGAAAGAAAATATCTGTTAAAAAAGGTAAATCAAGTTTTTTTCTTGTAAGGTAATCTACAATTAGAAATACAAGCCCTCCTCCTTTTGTTCTCATCTCTCGAATATTTTCAGGTGTTACATATTGAGCAGCCATAATAAAGTCAGTTTCTTCTTCACGTCCATCTGCATCATAAACAAGAACAAATTTTCCTTCACGTAAAGCTGATAGAGCTTTTTGAAGGGTATTTCCGGTTGTAGTTGTCATTTTTTTCTTCTCTCTTGAAATAAAACTTGTGGTACAACAAGAGAGATAGAAATGAAACTTTAATTTCTATATTTTCGTTTACTAATCAAGACAAGAATTCCTGATATCACAAAGAATAGTTCATATTCGGAAATCTTTGGAATAGATTTTTCGTCATCTAAGGAGGTTAATTCCACCATGTAATTGGTCTTGGAATTCCAAACATTGAAATTTTCATTTGTTGTCCATACAAATGTATTAGTTCCATCAAATAAAATAAATTTTAATTTCCCAGAAGCAGTATTAGGAAAAAATCGAGTGTCCCATAAAATTATTATTTTTTGGCCTACTAAATCAGTTACAAGCATTTGATGAACGATTGAGTAGTTATTATTGGGTATTTCACACGGGATATAGAGAATATTGAGAATGAGAGGATGATCATCTCTTACATCATTGTTATTTTCTAAATTTGGATCGTTTATAATGAACTCTAATCCTTGTTGGCAGGCTAAAGATCCAGAAATTTCCTGAAAAAAGAGTGTACTTGGAATATTCTTGTGATTATTAATATTTACACTAGCAGAATGAGAATAAATATTACCTAATGAATCTTTAGCGGTAGTAAGAAGCCACCATTCTCCATCTTCAATTGAATAGGTATCTAAATCAACTGTGGCTCCTTTTACATGAGCTTCATGTACAGCAGGAAATTTTGCACTAATCTTAATCGTTCCGTTATTTTGTTCGCCTGCATAGTTATAGATGCGGATCCAATAGTAACCATCTGATGTGATAATTCCACTCCAAACTTCTGGACTTCCACCAGCAGTAACCATCGCCCAATCTGTGTAATCATACCAATAGCTATAACCATAACATCCACAAAAAAAGCCAAAATCCATCATATCCTCTTCTGGCTTATTATTCCACGAACATTCAAGAGAAAGCGTTGTGTTTTCTGGAAAATACCAACCTGGAGACTCAGGAATGAGTTGATCTCCGTAATCACCTGAATATTCATATTGATATTCCTTAAAGATCATTTTTTCGTGAACACTAAGAGAAGCTTCAATTATTTGAACATCAGGAAATTCTTTAGCGTTATTTGGTGTCCAAGTTAATGAAAGAATAGATGAGCCATATTCACTTTGTAACCCAACACACGATCCATTAGTAGGAAACTCTTGTGCTGAAAGTTCTGAGTACAGCACCAAATTTGAGGTAGCTGGAGTTGTAGTATTTACACTGAGTATTAAAGGAAAAATAAAACCAGAAACTACGAACAAAAGCAGAACGGATTTCATTTTTTTCCCCTTCTTTTTGGCTTAATTAGTGTTTAATTCCTGGATTTCTTCTTGCTAATAACAAATAGACTACAAATAATGAGGAGAAAAACATCAATTCCAATGATATTTGATACAGATTTTTCCCCACTTTTGAAATTCTCTGGATTCCAAACCTCAAAATATTCATTTGATGTTAATTCATTTGTCCGATTTCCATCAAATAATATAAATTTCAGCGTCCCATAGGCAGTATTTGGATATTGGCGAGTATCCCATAATATAGTAATTTCTTCTCCAACTAAATCGGTTACAGCCATTTTAGATACGACTGTAAATACCTTCTCAGGTAATTCATATCGTACATATAAAACATCGAGAAATAAAGGATGATCATCTCTTTTATCTTCATTTTTTTCGAGATTTACATCTTTGATTGTCAAATTTATCTTTTCTTGGCCTGACATAGTCCTAGACAATTCATGAATAGTAAGGAAGGAAGGAGTGTTTTCATGATTGATTATGTTAACAAAAACGCTATGTGAATACACGTTGCCCAATGAATCTTTGGCAGTAGTAGTGAGCCACCACTCTCCATCATCAATTGGGAAAGTATCTATTTCAACAGTTGCACTTTTTACATGAGTTTCGAGAACAATAGTATGTTGTTTCGCAAAAACTTTTATTGTTCCACTATTTGGTTTTCCTGCAAAATTAAGAATCCGAAGCCAATAGCATCCAGCAGCCGGTAATGTGCCTTCCCATTTTTCAGGGCTTCCACCTGCGGTAGCTAGACTCCAATCTGTGACTTCATCATCACAATAACAACTCGTAATTACTCCATAAGACCCACAATAAAGGCCAAAATCCATCATGTCTTTTTCTGAGTCATTTTCCCAAGAACATTCTAATGAAAGAAAGGTATTTTCTTGAAATTCCCATCCAGGAGATTCAGGGACAAACTGGTTACCAAAATCATTAGTAAAAACATACCGATATTCTTTTTGAAATGGCATTTCGTAAATACTAATAGAACTCTCAATAATTTCAATATCAGGATATTCAATTCCGTCTGGAGCCCATGTTAATGAAAGAACGGATGATCCATATTCACTTTGTAATCCAATACACGATCCATTAGTCGGAAACTCTTTTGAAGGAGAATTTGTGTTTAATCCCAGATTTGAAGTAGCTGAAACAATGAAATTACTATTGAATACAAAAGGAAACAACAAACCAAATACTACTAATAATAATAAATTGGATTTCATCTCTATTCCTCCACTATCAACTTTTTCATATCAATTAGTTTATATTATATGCCAGTATATATAAAGTTATCTAAAAATTATGATTTTGTCTTTTCTTCTTTCA
>JAEOTI010000022.1 GCA_016839955.1 Candidatus Hodarchaeota archaeon
ATTAAAGATTTGGAAAAATCCTATAAAAATATAACTGGCGTAGCTAAGTCTGAAAAAACGATATATAGGTATCTAAAGATTCTTAATGATACGGGATTAGTTGTCATGGCTGGTCAAAGAGTGGTGACTGGACGAAGAGTTAATGAAACCCTCTATACTCTTACAGCGCGCATTTTCTACTCGTCTGATGAATATCGATTCGAATCTGATCAAAAAGAAAAAAATGTGTTGATTTTTCTTTTGAAAGATTGTTTAGGAATCAGATCCACATCAAATGAAGCTATAGAACGCGTTTTTTCTAGCTGGCGTAAAAGCAGAAAAAAAACTATTGAGCAACTAGCAAGGATAATTGAATGTAATGAATTGAAAGAACTCACTAACAAAATAAATCCAGAACAAGCTTCAGGTCTTATTGATGATGTAGCATTTATTGCGTGGCTTTTCACCCAATCAGGCATTTCTGTTCAACCTGAGGATTTTTCGGACGATTAATACAAGATCTTATTGATTCTTTTCTAATTTTAGTGATGGTAATTTTCAGTTATTTGGTCTTTTTCTTTGTGTTCAGTATTTTCTCATTTTTTGACGTATGCAACTGTTAGCCACGACCAAAACATTTATTAATATTTGAGAAATAGTTAGACACATAATAAGACAGATAATCTCATTTTTTTGAGAATATAGAGAATAGGAAATTAATTATGGAATGGATTTAAAATGAAATATAGGCGTGTTGGAAATACCGGATTAAAAGTAAGTGAAGTTAGCTTAGGCTCATGGATGACTTATGGAGAATCAGTAGATAGGGAACGATCTAAACAATGTTTAGTGACAGCCTTAGAGAATGGAGTTAATTTCATTGATACTGCAGACATTTATGCGAAAGGTGAGGCTGAAAGAATAATTGGTGAGGTCCTAGCGGAGGAGACTTATAGAAGAAGAGATCTTGTCATTTCAACAAAAGCATTCTGGGCTATGAGTGATGATGTTAATGATCGTGGTGGAAGTCGAAAACACCTTATGGAGTCAATAAATGATTCTTTAGATCGTCTAAATCTAGATTATGTAGATATATTCTTTCTTCATTGTTATGATCGGAAGACTAACTTGGCAGAAACCATTGGGACAATGAGTGATATTGTCCGAGAAGGAAAAGCGCATTATTGGGGCACTTCAGGGTTCTTAGCATATCAACTTGAAAGAACTGTCAGTTTAGCACGAGAAATGAAGGCTTATCCACCAAAGGTCGAACAGCCACGTTATAACATGATGGATCGGTATATTGAACTCGAGATATCAGAGGTTTGTAAAGACAATAATATTGGAATTGTCGTCTGGTCGCCTCTCATGTATGGAATATTGACTGGAAAATACAATGAAGGCATACCCACGGGAAGTAGATTTGATGCAGATGAGAATATGAGACAGAGTATTCAACAGATGCTAGAAAAAGATAATCTGGTTGATAAACTTCGTAAATTAGCGGATCTAGCTTCGCAGCTAGAGGTCAAATTTTCGCAACTTGCACTTGCATGGATCCTCCGAAGGGAAGAAATAGCATCAGTAATCACAGGAGCAACAAAACTAAAACATATCAGAGAAAATGTTGAGGCATCAAACGTAAACCTCTCATCTGAAGTTTTAGCGGAAATTGAGGCAATATTAGATGATAAACCTGCCTATCCGTATGCCCATGATGGTGGACCCGAGGAGGTTTAATAGTTGTCCTGTTGTTAGTGCATCTAGAATGTAGCGATTAGGCTGCTCTGCTTACAAATTTTCTTATTGGAACAAGGGTTGTTCGTCCATCACTATTAGAAACAAACTACTCGAATGAAGCCCTTAAAGCACAAAAAGAACATATTAAGAATCTCTTTGAAGAAGCCAGCTTAGAAAATCCTCTTTTTCAGAAAATGCAAGCGTTAGCAGCACAATATGTGTACGTTTAGTGTTGTGAGTAAATTGCCAGAATACAGATATTGTTTAGTGAAAGAAATGGATAGAATTAGCATTCCCCGTCTAAATCCCACTCTAATTTATGTTGTTAAAAAGGTGTTTCCCGCTCACTTTACAAAGAAACAGGTATTTGAAAATTGTGATGGGATAAAAACTAAGGAAACAGAGATTGTCAATGGAACGAAATTTTTCATTACTCAATTCATAGCAGGGATTGATATATCCAAGCGGCGTAAAAATACTTGGGACATCAAACATTACATTTTGAATTATACTAAGTAAAATAAAT
>JAEOTI010000298.1 GCA_016839955.1 Candidatus Hodarchaeota archaeon
AGCACTATCCATACTTGTGACCAAATTTTCCATACTATGTGTTATCGTGCTGATCTTCGGATATCCTGAGAGCGAGAAAAGGCCTTTGAGATTGTGCAGGGTTCTTAGAATGTCATCATATGCTTCTTTTTTTGTTAGATCTTTTTCTAGTTGTAATAAACCAGAGTTCAATTCCTCAATTCTTTCTGTTAGCTCTAAAATCATAACTTTCCGAAATTCTTCTGACTCAAATTCACTCATTATTTCACCACACGGTTTATATTAAATCTCACGATCAAAAATTGCTGTTAAACGTCCTGAAGAACTCATACTAGAGCGCCTTCGATAGCTTGCACAAGTTGGTCTACTTTGAATGGTTTAATGACAAAATCCTTAGCCCCTATTTTCAACGCTTGTCGAACAAGGGGTTCATGCCCTAATGCGGTAACTACTACAATATTTGCGTTTGGATCCATTTCGATAATTTCTTTAACCGCCATTAATCCGTTCATCTTCGGCATTACAACATCCATAGTTACAACATTAGGTAGATTTTGCTTATACATTTCAACTGCTTCTATTCCTGTTTCAGCTTCGGCAATGATCGTATGACCGTGTTTTTTCAGAATTTTTCGAATCATTAGCCGTAGGTATTTCGAATCATCTACAATCAGTACTTTTGCCATAGTTGTTCAATCCTCTTTTTCATTCATATTATCTTTAATTAGCTTTAAAAATATGTCAAAATCGATATTATTAAATATATTACTTAGCAATTTATTTTCAATGATATATATTAGGAGTTCGTTCTCATTAGAAAATGATTTCTTGCATGCCTTTTTTCCCTCCAAAAACATACCAACATCCTCACAGGGGATTGTCTCCTCCTTGAATATGGTAATCACCCCTTCAACATCAACTACAGGAACTAAAAACGAGTGATTTTGGTATTTAAGTAATAAGAAGTAATTATTATTGTAATGCAAGACTTCTTTTTCAGTACTCAGAATTAATGCAGCTAAATCAATTACTGGAAAAAAGTCATCGTTGATTGATGCAATACCCATTATTGGATAATGTTTAGAATCGACATTTTGCCAGTGTATTGAGGCAAAAACTCTTTGTACATAGCTTACGTCTATTGAAAGTGCACATTCTCGTAATCTAAAGACGAAATAATCTAAACGAACCCCCTCGTGTTGGTAAAATAGCATTAACTCTAATTCTTGTCGTCTAGTTCGGATTCCCTCAAGAAAATCAATTTCATCAGGTAGAAGTGTGGAAGAAAACTCTTGTTTAATATTTTTTAATTTCAGATTCCTCTTTACAATATCAATAGTTGCTTTCAACAGATCAATTGGGCTTATTGTTAAACCAAGGGTGTTTTGAAAAGAGAAAAAACCCGAAATGATCGGTGAAAGAGCTTTTACTGACAAACATAAGTCTGTTTGATAAGCTTCAAATTTATCGCTTGGAACTCTATTTAAGACCTTATCTACAAGGAAAACAAACTCCGAATCACTCTTAGGATCACAAACAAGTAGTCCAACCGTTTTTTGTGAATTAACTTCATTTCTTTCGGTTTCTCTCAAAATGATGTTAAAATCAATTATTGGTACGATATTAGTATGGATAGCTGCTCCTTTTATTGCATCGTGAGCAAATTCTTTTAGAAGAAGTGAATGCTGATCAATAACTTGAACAACATTTTCCGATTCTAGAAAGAAAATAAACCCTCCATCTTCAAATAGAATTCCCTCCCGTATCGATCCGTCAATTTGTAGTTTTGAGTCATCTATCAGATTATCAAAGAGAATGATTTGATTACTATTCCGTTCAAGGAATGCAGGATTTGTAGCAGCTTGGATAAGATACTCAACATTTAATATTGGAATAATTTGACCCGACGGGCCAAGCTTGACTCCTGTGAAGAAGTATTCAGAATTTTGCTTATTAGTAGGAACCTGGATGGGTCGAATATCTTCCGTATTCAGGCTATCCACTTCACGGATTTCGTCAACAACTAAAGCAATTTTTTCTTGCTCCGTCTCAAGAATTAGGACTTCTATGTTTGTAATCAATGAATTAGAATCCAATTTTGTATCCGTGGAACTAAGGTTCAGGACTTCAGCTAAATCAAGTACACCAAGAACGTCTCCACAAAAATTTATGGCTCCAACTAATGCTTTAGAAGAATTAGGTGCTGTAGAAATGTCTAAAACATTAAAAATTTCGTAAACGTGTTTATTTGGGATTAATATGTTAATATCATTGATAGAAACCAGTGTTGCTGATTGTTTAACTTCACGTGTAGACCTGATCGTTCTTGTGATATCCCTATCAGCAGTTTTTATCATTTGTGAAGAGAGCTTATTTTGAAGTTCTATGTTGAATTCTTCTCGAAGAGAGGAGACCTCTTTAGGTTCAATGGGGGCTCGATTTTCATTTAGAAAATGGACATAAGATTGCTCCTGCTCAAAAATAACTCGTTTTAGAATTTCCTCAAGGTTGAGCTGGACGAAAATTTGTTCGTCCTCGGTTAGAAAGGCTTTTTTAAAGTATGGATTTTCTTTCAGATGGTCGTATACAGATGGTTGTATTAAATCTTGTATTAGTGACTCCTCAGGTTGTACGCTGGATCCTAAAATGCTTTCAACTTGAAAGAAAACTGTTTTTCCTAATTTTTTGACAACAACATAATTTTTTTGTTCATTCAGTTTTTTCGCAGTTGCCCTTGACTGTTCACCATAGAAAAAAGATTGAAGATCAATAATGGGTACAATTTCTCCCCGAAATGAAGTAGAACCAATAAAGGAGGGTATATTATTGGTTATTGGCGTTATAGTGATGTTTTGTAAAATTTGAATTACAGAGGAGCTTAATAAGGCGTACATGTCCCCTAATAATGTAAAAAGTAGAAACATATCTTTGTTATTGATCTTATTCTCGTTTGGTTCCAATTTGGATCGTGAAATTTTCGACACCTAGTTTTCAGATTATTGACTCTTCTTAGCTTCATCTTTTTTCTTCGTTACAGGTTTTTTCTTCTTCTTACCACTCTTCTCTCCAATATCAACATCTTCAAGAATTTCTTGATCAAATTTATCAATTAACTGATTTTCAGGTAG
>JAEOTI010000299.1 GCA_016839955.1 Candidatus Hodarchaeota archaeon
GGTAAGGATTGGACACTGGGATTCAGTGAAGAAAGAAGAACTCAATCAACTATTTGACTATTCCTATATAAGAACAACCAGTAGTAATGATACAAGGTTGAGAGATGAGATATTAAGTGTAATTACGGAAGCAGAAGGCCCACTTTTTGTATCAAGTTATGGGTTTGATAAAGAACATGAAATAGTCAAAACATTACAGGAAAAAGCTCGTACAAATGAAATTGTGGTATTAACTAGACCACGGGAGAGAAATCACCCAGTTCTTGATTTGTTTTTCAAAGCAGGAGTAAAAGTTCTGAGTTTTGATTATCTCCATGCAAAATTTGTATTTGCACCTTCAGATGGACGTGGGATTGTTATGACAGCCAATATCGAACCTCGAGGGCTAGATAGAGGTTATGAGATTGGTCTGCTTATCAATGGAAATGCAGTCGGTGAACTCCAAGATATAGTCAATGAGTGGCTAAAAACAGCACCGTTAATTTGGGAAAATGGTGGGAATATCCAAACTTTCCAAGTAGGGAAAGTAAAATTACCTGATGGAAGGGATTTATTTGAACAGGACATTGTTGATGAAGAACCAATAGAATTGAAAGATGAGAAACCCCGAGATTTATTACAAATGCAACAAATGCTTGATGAAACTCCAAATTTCTCTGAATACGCTAAGAGAAGTTATGCCAAGAAGATCAAGCTAAAAAGAAGAATTATTTCCCCCACTTTACCAGAAAAAGCGGTTCCTGTTGATCCTAAAGAGATAATTAAAAAAGAATTGGATAAGAAAAAGGGAAAAAAAGATGAAAAGGTGAAAAAATTCTCCGTTCCAGTCTATAAATTCAAAAATAAATATTATGGATTAATCAAATCTTGGAAGGAATTGGAGAAAGTAAAAAATGATTCTAACCTTCCTAAAAATATTCAATTTGTAGCTAAAAGTAGTTAATCAAATGATTGCTTTATTACTTCCTTCTGAAATAGGAGAGAAGAACCTTGTCTATGGGTATAAGAGGAAAACATGGAGAGATGGAGGTTCTAAGACATATCAAACGTATTTTAATTTCAATGGATCATTCTAATGAATGTAATTGTAAATATTTAGAATCTTTGGAGGATAAAGTAGGTTTTAAGTTTTTTCTGAAAGGAATGGAATATGAAATACATCGTCCAAAGAGAGCAAAAACTGATAGTGACGACTTAGTAATTTCAGGTGTTGGAAATGATTATATCGCAATGATTCAAATAAAAAATATTGTCTCGAGAGCTGTGACTCTCACCCACGTCCGATCTTTTATTGAAAAGCTTATCGAAGAAGATGTTGATGATGGCCTCTTTATTTCTTTATCTTCCCCTGTAAGAGGAGATCTCTTAAATTTATTTAATGTCGATTTTTCCCCTAGAAACCCTGATGATTATTGGGAAAATGGTATCAAACTTTTCCTTAAGAATAAAGTAGGTACTCAATCAATCAAAAATAGTCGAAAAGAAGTAGAATACTTTCATCAGGAAGTTAATACTTTTTTAAAAAAGAAATCCTTTCGCTTTAGAGATTTCCCAACTGATTTTTCCAAAAGACTCCCTTGGTTACTCGGATTTAGAGTACCCTCAAAGAAAGGAGTATCTATCCATTTTTCTCCTTCAGCGCTTTTTCATCATGAAAATAAAAGATATCTCTTTTTTATTGTACCTAAAGATCTGAGGATGGATATTATTCGTAGCTGGCGACTTCAGCAGCTTCTTTTAGACGCGAAAGAACTTTTTCTAGGGGTTCCACCTGATCATCCTTTTACAATTGGTAAAAAACATAGACGAATTAAACAACGGATTAATATTTATGGATGGCGGACTGTATTCTTGGAATCTGAGAATATTACTTTTTCACCAACACTGTACTCGATAAAGGATTTATCAAACTTTAGATTTTTTGATGATAATTTAAAATATTCGGACATAAGTCCATTAAAAGAGATTAAATTCTCTTTCTCTTGTCTTCCTCCCTGTATTCAGAATGCTTACTCTCAAGGAGTTTCGGATGGAAGATACCATACAACCCTTTTGCTATCGGTTATAAAGGACTTGGTAAAAATTGAAGAAAATGATAAGAAATTCTTTAATCACTTTTCAAATATATGCTTTGACGCAGCAAACAAAGCGATGCTCGCAAAGAAGAAAGACAGTAAGATTGAGCTAACAAGAAGAACCAGGTACTTTCCCATAAAAAGAAAATTGGGATTATTACAGAATCTACCTTGTAATCATGATGGGGGAATTTGGATGGGTCCCCAAACGATTGACAGGATATACTATCAAAAATTGTGCCAACCAGATGAAAGATGTGAAAGAATGGGAAACAACAGAGATGTAATAAATTATCTCAAATTAGTGCAAAAATAGATCATATTTATCGGGTGAATTAAGGAAATTATAAGGATTATAAGAGACGATTCTACGGATCAATTTGAGTAAAACTAAGTTTATCCCCCTAGATAGGTTCTTTGAAACAAAAAATGCAAGAAGTTTTGCTTATAAAAATAAAAAAGGGTCAGGACTCTATTTTTTTCCTAAAAAAAATGGGAAACCTGTGTGGTTGATTTTTAAAGGAAGAAAAGTTTTCGATCTAAAGATTTTCAATCTAACACCTGATAAAAAGCAGATCTTTAATGTTGTTAACCCTATTACAAATAAGAAGTTTAAGATAAAACGACGTTTTACAAAAGATCAAAAGGAATTTTTTATATATCAAATTAGTATTGAAAGCGCTACTTATTTCATTGCTTATCTGGTTAGATGGGACCTTTCTCACTGGAGCGGTTTTTCTAGCATCCAAGAAGAGAAAGCTAAGGAATTTTCTAATATTCATGAGGCAAAAAAATGGCTTGAAACTAAATCGGGAACAAAAACTACACTAATGGCCTATTCTATAGTAAAGTTTTCAGGATCTGGACTAGACCTCCAATTACCTTGTAAAATCGGTTTAAAGTTTAGCTGAAATTAGAAGAAAGAATTTTATAATTATTAAGCCATATTCTGAAACGAGAATTCTGTTTATTTTTAAAAAAAAATCGAAAAAACTCTTAACTGAATTGTATGATTTAGAAGTTAGATTTCAGTAGGACTGTTTGTTAGGGAGAAATGAAGCTTTTGAGTATTATTCCCTCTAAAATTTCAGATTTAATTCAGGTTTTTGAGTCAAAGGAATATTCAGTTAATAAAACTCCAATTGAAACTGATTATATCCTAGAAGAACTCTTTTCGAAAAGAAAGACCCTTTTGCCTCATATTCAACGAGTTTGGCATCTCATCGATGAAGGCGATCTATTTCATGTGTGGGTTATCCAATCTGAGAAGTGGAATAGAAAATCATGGAGACGGAGAATCGCTAGGAATTTTCAAATGCGAGAATTTGCAGATCAACTAATATTTTTCGTACCAAGTGGCGAAGAATGGAGTGTATACAGCTTAATAGTTGTTACGGAAGAAGGTTTGGATCCAATTGATATAATAAATCCTAAGAATCCTTCTATGGAGGTTTCTCGCTTTTGGGAACAGGTTCTTAACACAGACTTTTCATTTTCAATTTATGAGTCCGTTTCATTAGCTCAACAAACAGCACATGCATTAACAGCGCAAAAGATTTTTAATGCACTAGAAATCTCTCAAGAAGAAACATTAGGAGTGTTTGAGGAAGCTGGTTTAAAAATTGAAAGGGAAAGATTTGTTATCCCAAGACAAGATTCACCACTTAGTAATGCTATAATTGACATTCAACCGTATGAACCGAAACCTGAAGAGTTTCTTAAAAAAAATCTATCAGTTTACATCGAAACCAGTCGAAAATTATACAAATCAATAGATCTTATATGTTTGTTAACAAAAAACGGTTTGATCATTGCTGATACGAATGGAAGAATCTATGGAACATCTTATCAAAAAGAAAATGGAAAATTCATTCTTAAAGATTCATTCTCTTGGAAACTTAAAGGACGAAAGGTTAAAGAAGAGAAAAAGAAAGCTTTTGAAATTTTAACTTCTTTAATCGCTGTTATCGATAAAAGACCAGTTTTTAATGCTGAAACTTATGCTTCACAAAACGGACGATGGTCTCCAATTAGTGTTTGGGCACAGAATTTACTTTTAGATTATTTCAATGAAAATCGTGAGAAAATAGAGGTACTATACTCCGAATGGGAAAGAAGATTCAGCGAGGTGTATAAGAAGAATGACACAACTGTTGAATTATTCATTAAACATACATATTTAGCATTTTTAGTAAAGTTAGTGTTACTCGAACAATTTTCAGAAAAAATTTCATCAAAAAACCCAACTTTTTCTGATTTACTTGAATATCTTAATAATCAAAAGATTTCTCTGTTCGCCCATGATTTTTTCCACTGGGCTGATAATGTACCACTTATACATGAGTTTCTATATGATACAATACATGGAGCCGATTTCGACTCCACTGACATTTTTAGGGTAATTTATCAACAAATGGTTTCACCTAGTACCAGACATGCCTTGGGAGAATTTTATACCCCGCCTAGATTGTGCCAACTAATGGTTGATGAAACATATAAATTAGGAGTGAGAGTATTGGATCCTGCATGTGGAAGTGGAACATTTTTGGTCGAGATTATCAAGAATATTCGTAGAGCAGGATTAGAAATAGATAACCAATTGAATGCTATTAAGAAACTATATGGTTTTGATATAAACCCTATTGCAGTAGCAGTAAGCAAAGCAAATATTCTACTACAGATAAATGCAATAACGGATCAATCTATCCCATTGAATATCTATTTAGCTAATTCGATATTTCCACTAGAACATAAAAAACAACAAAAACTTGATATAGGGAGTTATTTTGTTTTTCCAATGGTCTCAATAAATCAGAGTTTCGAAATTCCAACTATTTTTTATTCTGAAGAATTAACAGAAAAATTTGGAGACCTTCTAAGAAACCTCGATTTACTTCTTCTAAGAGAGTGGGAATCAGAAAAAGATTTCTTAAATGAACTTAAATCCATGTTATTATCCTCCGAGTATGACTGGCTTAATATTAAATCAGGTATGAAACCTTTGAAAGAAATTTTTATTGGAAATGTAGCGAACAAAATTTTTAACTTATGTCATGAAGATCGAAATCATATCTGGTCGTATTTACTCTTTAATTCAATTGGGATAGCTCAAACACGTGGAAAAATAGACTTAGTAATTGGTAATCCTCCTTGGCTTGTTTTAAATGGAGTTTATTCTAAAGATTACAGAGAAAGGCTTAAAGATCTCGCAAAAATTCTCCAATTAAAACCAAAAGCTAGTAATGTCGCAAATTTGGAAATGAGTGCACTTTTTTTCTATCAAGCTAATAAGGTTTATCTTAAAGAAGGTGGCTCTTTAGCTCTTGTTGTAAGTAAAGCATTTATTACTGGTAGTCAACATGATGCTACACGGAAATTTACAGATAATAATAATATAAAAATCTGGAATTTCTCAGAAGATATTTTCCGAATAAGAAACATATGTATTTTTACAAAAAAAAGTAAGAATTCTCCTGAAGACCAAAGACTGTATCCTGAAATCTCTCTCTGCAAAGTAGGAAGGAATAAAAAGGGATTAACCTTTGCTTTTGAAGAACCAGAAAAATATTTCCCAGCTAGAATTATTAGAGATAATAAAAATATATTGATAGGTGTTGAAAGATTCATAAGTGCTGAAGAAAAAAAATCATTACTACCAAGATCAAAAAAGAATAATAATTACTATTCAATTTGTACTGGTGGAATACACCTCAAACCAAGAACTTTCTCATTTGTAAAAATACAAGAAGAAAATGAGAGTGAAGTTTTAATCGAACCAAATATGGATTTTCAAGCTAGGGATCCTTGGAAGTTTAGACCGTTTTCTAAAGCATGGGTTGAAAGAGAATATATTCACCAAATGGCAAAATCCACAGAATTAGTCCCTTTTTTATTTTTAGACTTTTTTCCAACCTTCTTACCAGTGGATGATAATAATTTTCTCTCTTTTAAAGGGGATTCAAGTGAATTAAAACCCAAAGCAAAAATACACTTTCAATTATTAAAAGAAGAATACAAAAAACATCATAAAGAAGGCGCTGCTATTACTGATTATTGGGTAAGAATAAATTACTCTCGAGGTCTTACTAATAAGAAATTGAAGTTTCCTTTTAAAGTAGTAACTCCTTCAAGTGGTTCTTTTGTAAAATCCGCTCTCATTCGTGGAAAAGATATATTGCTTGATTGTAAATTATACTACTACCCTACGGAGTCCCTCAATGAAGGATTATATCTGGTAGGTGTTCTTAATGCTCCTTGTGTTACTAGAGATGTTAGTAAAAGAGCTGCTTCAGGATTTGGAGGCAAACCAGCCCATCTTCACAAAAGGCCTTGGGAACTACTAATACCAAAATATAATGAAAAGAATGAACTTCATAGACAGATAGTGCAACTCTCGAAGAAAATTGAAGAGAAAGTAATTAATCTAGCAAATAATTGGAGAAAAGAAGAATTTGAGAAACTTAAAAAGAAGAAACCTGATTTAGATTCTTATGAAGAGGTATCTTGGAGACCTATAACTGTTCAAAGGTTAATTAAGAAAGATTTAGAGATTGAATATCTTGAATTAGATAAGTTGGTGGGAGCTTTATTTATAGAAGTTTAAAAAAATCGATTCATTTACAGTTAATAATTTTCCATTAAGAGAGAAAGAATAAAGGAATATCAAGAATTAGATGATCTAGTTAAGAAATTATTTAGGGGAATTAAGTGATGGTTAAGTCATCAGTAATAACTAATTTTAAATTTAAGGAAAGAGAATTGAAGGATTTTGTATCAAGGCCTACATTATCAAATGTGTTAAACGAATATTTGAGATCCTCACCCTCTCATCTGAATATACTTACAGGCTTTTTCAACCCTAAAGTATGGCGTTTGATTGGAGATCAGCTTTCCACACTTCCCAAATCGGAAGGAGATCGTTTTGCTTATCGTATGGTAATAGGAAGAGAAGTTAGTAAATTCGATCCGCAAGAATTACAAAGACGATTTGCAGAGGAACTTGCTGATGCTGAATTTGAATTAGCTCCCTACATCAGAAACCTAATTTATTTCCTAAAAAGAGATGATACTGGAGTTAGACTACTTAAACACCCATTTATGCATGGAAAACTCTATCTTTTTCCTAAAATAGCAATTGTAGGGTCATCGAATTTTACAGTAAGCGGTTTAGCAAGAAATCATGAATTAAATTTAATCACCAAAAACACAACAGATGTAAATGAATTATCTCATTGGTTTGAATATTATTGGAGCAAAGGAGAAGAGTACAAAACCACATTGTTTGAAATTTTAAATGAATCATGGCTAGGTCTTCACCCGTGGGCACCATACGAAGTTTACACGAAAATAGCTTTTGAATATTACAAGCAAGATCTTGGAGGAGAGTTGACTGGGGCTACGTTTGATCTAACCACGTTCCAACAAGAAGGGGTAGTAAGATCGCTCAATGTTGTAGATAAACAAGGAGGAGTATTGATCGCTGATGCTGTTGGACTTGGAAAATCTTTCATTGGTTTAGAAACCGCTTTTCAATTGCTCAGAAATGTAAAAGAGATCATTCCTCGACTTCTTATTATTTGTCCAGCACAATTAAGACCTATGTGGAAGTATTTTTTAGAACAAAAAAACATCCATCCTGATATATTTACCATGGAAATGTTAAGCCGTAAAGTTCCAAAGGGAAAATATGATGTTCTGCTAATTGATGAATGCCATAACTTCCGTAGACCATCAACTGAACGATATAACAATCTTCAAGCGTTGTTAGGGAGAAATATAGATGCTAAGCTAATTCTTCTTAGCGCAACCCCTATTAATACTGACATGATGGATCTTTATCATCAAATTCGTCTGATTACTCGTAAAGTAGACACGATTCCCTCTCTTAAAGGGGTAGGAATAGAAGATTTAAGAGAATACTTTAAAGACTTGATTTCTGACGAAGCAGACTTCCAACAACTTAAGGAAGCTCTTCTTGTATGCAGAAGTCGTGCTGAGATTCGTTACCGTCAAGAAATCCTCGGTCTTGATATGAGCCTTCCTGATGGTACACCCATAGGTTTTCCAGAAAGGAAATTGGATTCAATTGAATATTCAATAGTTGACCCAACCTCTGGTAGTACTAGCGGAGAATTTTATCATAATATTGATGATTTACTCTCAAAACTAAGTTTTCCCCAATTTAATTGGGAGAAATTCCACCTTCCAGAATTTACGATCGATAAAAAAGCTGCTTTTGGGGGTGAAGCTGTTACAAACATGATACATGCTTTGTTCTTAAAACGCCTTGAATCATCTTTACATAGTTTCTTTACATCAATCAAAGCACAAATTTCATTATTATCTATTTTTCTCCCTGTTTTCAAAGAAGGATATGCAATAACAACCCCAATAATGCGGATGCTTCTTGATGGAGATGTAGAAATTGAATATAATGAGGAACTTGATGATAATGTTCTCATCGATTTCTTAACGATTAACTATGAAGATAGAGAGATGCTAGAAAAACAATTCAAGATCAAAAAACGAGGTCGAGTAAATCCAGCTGAATTTCGCCTTGATGATATTGAAAGAGATATTACTTCTGAGTTAGAAGTTTGGAAACAATTACACAAGTCTGTTAAGAACATTACGGAACAACCTGACCGAAAACTCCTCGTACTAACTGATAAATTAAAAGAAATTTTAGCTGAAAACTCTCTTAAATCTCCTGAAGATCCTCCTAGTAAAGTTTTGCTCTTCTCCTATTTTCGTGACACAGCAGAACATATTGAAAGACATATAAATCGCCCTGAATCTCCCTATTTTGTACCTAATTGCAACATCGAGATTATTACAGGAAGTACGCCAACAAAAGAACGTCTACAGAAAATTTATGCGTTTGCACCTCGTTCAAATCCTCCTGAAGAGAGAGATAAATCTCCTGAAGTAACAAGCAAAAGAAATATTGACATTTTGATTTGCACAGATGTTTTATCGGAGGGTCAAAATCTTCAGGATGCAAATCATGTCATAAATTATGATCTTCATTGGAACCCAGTACGAATGATTCAGAGAGCAGGTCGAATTGACCGCTTAAAATCTCCTCATTCAACCTCTATTATTACAATTCATAATTTCTTTGTAGAAGATGGGCTTGAAGAATTATTGGGACTGATGGACAGAATAACAGAACGATTGGATGACATTGATCAAACTATTGAATTAGATGGAGCAATATTAAGACCAACGGAAGCACTTCAAAGGAGAGGGGATTTGAAAAGAATCCAAAACGGAGATATTACCGTCTGGGATGAATACGAGGCAAAAATTGAGTTAAGTGATCAGAATCCAACTAAAAAAACCCTACA
>JAEOTI010000023.1 GCA_016839955.1 Candidatus Hodarchaeota archaeon
AGCAGGAGCCATAGTTATCTTTGTTGTCTTTCCTATGCTTGAAGGCGAACCAGAACTAGTTCCAACCTTGGAAGATGAAGTCTTTGAAGACACTAATGTTAATGACAAAGCAGACAAAATTACCGTCGTAATCGAAAACATCGGAAGTGGTGATGCTTCAATAAATTCCATAGCAGTCACTAGAGCTGGTTTTGAACTTATTAGTTGGTCCATAAATGAATCAGTAACAGTTAACGCAAATGCTAGGGGAACAGTCACCGCAGAAACCTCTAGCACTAATGAAGAACTCGTCTTTGGAGACATCATCAATCTGAAGGTTTCCTGCTCTGAAGGTAAGAGTGTCACCCTCAAAAATCTGTAACCTGGAACTGCTTTTGCAGCAACATTCACAGTTGTCCTTGAACTTAGTGATTTCGAAGGAAATGGTGGAACTGTCAACGAAGCAACAACCACAGCCTATCCAACTGATCCTGATCATCTTGATACTGATTGGGGCTTCTTCAATGATTATTATGGCGCTAGTGTGGGTAGTGGCTATTTAACTGCTGATGATAGAGATGGACGCCAGGCTCATTGTGGTCGAGATGGTCCAGTACCAGATGGTCATCGATACAACGTTTATCTTAGCAATTGGACAGACCAGGACTTAGTGCTCAGATGGAGAATGAAAGCTCCAGCTGATACACGAACATGTCTCTTTGTCTACTTTACTGTTGGGAGTTGGCTAGTAATAGCGAAAACAGATGCAGGAAGCCCAGGTAGTTATTCTTTTGATACTGACCATTATGTCCCAATAGAAGATGATGATGTATGGCATACTTATGCTTATCATCTTAATTATGTAACAAGTGCCGCTGGTCATTCTTCTTCTGACCTGTTTACAGTCATTGAATTTTGGGAAAACAGTGGTGTAGGCACACATACTTGGTATCTTGATGACATGGTAATCGGTTACTATTAATTTCGACCCAATAATGAGGATATTCTTTGAATATGCCTCTTCTTTTTTCTTTATACTATAGATTTCTTTTCTTTTTTACAAAATAACGATTTTTTTAATTATCAGTTATACCGCATCCATCACATTTTTTCAGTTAGTTTATTCCTGTAATTTAGGATATTAACTATAGTTACAAAAAGGTGTGAATTATGTCATTAATAAGCGAGAAAATGAATGAGGCATTGAATGAACAAGTTGGAAAAGAACTAGAGTCCGCGTACATCTATCTGAGCATGAATTATTGGCTAAAAGAACAATCTTACAATGGATTAGCTAACTGGTTCTATATTCAAGCCCAAGAAGAATTTGTACATGCGGAAAAGTTTGCTAATTACATTATCGAAACTGGGGGTTCTGTAAAGCTTCAAGCTATTCCACAACCTAAGACTGATTGGGCAGATGTAAAAGAGATAGTTGAAACTGCGTACAAACACGAGCAATACATTACTAGTCGGATTCATGATTTAATTCGGCTTGCAGAGGAAATAAAAGATATTAATGTACGAAATTTACTCAATTGGTTTGTGGAAGAACAAATTGAAGAAGAAAATAGTTCAAGTGAATTAGTAGTACGTCAACAGCGATTTAAGAACGACCAACTCTTTGATCATCATACTCATCGTGGAAATGAATAAGGGTTATTTTCACTTCTCTTTTGTTAATTTTGAGGAGTTTTTTAACTCCTTAACTCCTTTTTTTATCAATTATACTAAATCTAGTCTTTTAAAGGTCAACCAGGTTTTTCTATAATCAGCTGCACTTGATTATTATGATAGCTAAATACAATAATATTAAGCAATTTCTTTGTTCAATGATTTTTCTCTAATACGCGACAAAAAAAAAGTCTCTAGAAGAAGAGGAATGGTTCAAATACAATTTCAACATAAAATAAGTGACACTTTCCAAGTCTCATTGACAAGACGATTCGACTAGCGAATGATCTATACTCAATAGATAGATTTAATTACGGTCAGGAAGTACATATTGTAACTCATTTTCGTAAATAATTCGATTTTTTACTGGAAGGGGTGGCAAGAATTAAAAGTAGTATTGTGGAGAAAGGGAGTAAAGCACGAGAAGAGAAACCTGCTAAAGCATTGTCAAACTCTAAGCTATTATGGAAAGATAAACTTAGTTTAAAAAATCGCATTGACGATTTCCTAAAAAAAAATGGGATTAAACCAATTGAAGACTTCAAAATTCAAGGTGAAAGTGGTTCTAAATATAATTTTGATTTCTTTATCCCAAAAACCAAAGAAGTGAATTTTGATAGTCATAAAACCTTTATTGAAAATAATTTGTTGACAACTGAAGGTTTAGGGATTTTTATTAAGGACTATCAAGCACCTGCAAAAGTTACTCAAGTAATTCAAGCTGAAAAAGTACTGAAAGATTGCCCTAAGATTGGGAAAATTCTATTGGTATCTAATTCATTTTCAGGACCTTCAAAGACGTTTGCAGATAGAACTGGAGTTATTCTTTTGAGTATAGGCGAGATAGTTTCACTCTATAAGAACCAAGGTTGGGATATTTAAGAAAAGACTTCTAATTTGATTCTTGATTTTCATTGTTTTTACTTGTGAATTACGTCTATTGTTTAAAAACTTCAGATTAATGTTTAACTGCAATAAATTTCATTTTGTGTTATGAAAGTCAGAAAAAAACTATTGTTTTTTAATTTCACAGCTAATGACAAGAACAAACCAGAAAAAACCCTATTTTAACGGATATTGGCAGGGAAAGATTGTTTCCTTAAAACATCTGTAAGATGGAAAGATATATATCTGGAATTAGAAGAACATAGAATAAGGTAATTTTTCCAGAAGATGAGGCTCTGTACGATGAATATAACAGTCGCGGATTATAGGCAAAAGCTCATTCGCTTTTCCTTCTTTAACGCAACGACTGTTATTCTAAATGCTTTTCTTCTTTTCATTTTTACAGAAATTGGGGGCCTTTGGTACGTTTTCTCAGCCATTGGCGTTATTGGGTTAGTTGGAATATACAATTTTGCAGTAAATAAAAAATGGACATTTTCTTCCTGGATTGTTAATGATAATACAGGATGGATTCAAATGTTAAAATGGGCCTGTATTGGTCTTCTAGGTGCTGTTATTAACTTAGGAATCACCATGGTTCTTACTGAACTTGCTGGGCTTTGGTATATTCTCTCTTCGACAATCGCTACGATTTTAGTTATTTGGGTTAACTTCTTCTTAAACAAAAAATGGACTTTTGGCGATTTCAGTATAATAAAACTCTTAGTCCCTGCTCAATGAACTACCCCTCAATGGAGTGAAGGGCTTCCTGCTTCCGTGACGAGACTTGCGCGAACGTAAGGTAGATTATTAAAGAAATCCACCATGCGTTGCGTAGTAGTCTTGGTCTCCACAGGCATCTCAACGATTTGTTCCGGATCGCGGGAAGACGTTATCCTCAAGCCTTCCAACAGGAGATTAATTGCCGCGTTGTAATCCCGGTCCAGCGTGAGCCCGCAACCGGGACAGAAATAGCTACGGTCATCGAGCGTGAGTTTTTGACGGTGGTTACAACCCGAGCAGTGTTGTGTGGACCGGAAGAACCGGTCGATTTCGATCGGAGTCCGGGTTCGTTCTGCTAGAATCCGAAAGAATGCTCCGAGCGAAAGGTCGAGCATTTTCTTGCCCCACAATCGTTGCCAGTCGCTAAGATTTTCGTCCTGAAAACAAATAATTCCATAGTTACGACAGAGATACGCCACGAGCTGATTACGAATGTCGGTTTTGATATTCGTGAGCTTCCGAAATAGTTTCTCGAGTTTCAGTCGGGTTTTCCAGCGATTCCGACTGCCTTTACGTTTTCTGCTGAAATGGCGATAATGTCGTCGAAGTCGCTTCGGAAACGGCACACGATACTTAACGGTGACACCGTTCGAGAAGATTAATTGCTGTTTAAGTCCCCCATCGATCCCAACCGCTTGCAGGGGAGCATCATTACAAGGGCGCGAACTTCGCGATTGATAAGTGACAACATGAAGATAATAATCGCCATGTCGGGTAACCAATTGGGCATTTGTGAATTCTGCATCTGATGGGAATTGTTGACATCCGTGCACCCGTAGATATTGCTTGAGTTTCTGAAGTTTGACTCGGTGACGGATTAAGTCTAACTGATAGGTTTTACGATACTGTTTGAGAGGAATACAACCTATTTTCCGTTTGAATTTGAGTCGACCAACTTTGTACCCATTTTTCTTAAGTGTCGCCAATGCTTTGATCGCTTTTTGAATTTGGGTAACCAGAGCTTGTTTCATCTGACTGGACAGACAACGTAATTCCCGCTCCTCAAAACGGTCACCAACCTTCACAGGG
>JAEOTI010000300.1 GCA_016839955.1 Candidatus Hodarchaeota archaeon
AAGGTTAAGATTGATCAATGAGTATTTGAAACAAGTTGAAATTCTTCTTAAAAGTATAAAAATTTATGTTGATTATTCCTTCCATTACTAAGTTGATGAAAATGCGGGTACATTAAAGATATGGGTTTCTGCTACTTTTCAAGGGGGAGCACGATTTGAAGGTTTTGAATTTGTGACTTTTACAGCTGAATCATTAGAAGTGAATAATTATCGTTATGATTTCATTGTAGAAAATCGAATTATTCGATGGGACAATGCACCTCATCATCCTGAATTAAAGACCTTCCCACATCATCTTCATATCGACTCTAAAATAGAAGAGTCTAAAATTCCTAATTTGGAGTATCTACATAATTATATTAAGAGGTTCCTTTGATAAAATCGCAGTGGTTTGAGCTCCTCAAATTATAAAGAGAAAAAAACTAAATTATTCTAAAGAAATAAACCAAAGAGTAGGGATTTCCAACAATGGTCAAAGAGATTTTCCTCATCAGTGATGGATTACCAATTTTTCACCACTCTAGAGACCAGAATCTCTTGGAAGATAGCGATAAAGTTTTACTTTCTTCTGGTTTTTTATCTGCGCTAAAAAATTTTAGTGAAACGGAAAGATCTGAAGCTATTGATTCATTTTCAACCGAACATGAATATTTCTTGTTTATGCGTTATCAAAAAAGTGAAAAAATGCTTGTAGGTGTCTTTGACAAAGAAATCCCTCAAAAAATAGCACGTAAGGGACTTAATAAAATTCATGACTTAATAGTTGAAAGTGGACTCTTTAGAAATACAATGATAGTAGAATTAGGCACATCAGAAACCAATACACTTAAAGAGAAAATATCTGAAATAATCAATCAAATTTTTGGTATTGAAGGAGAGTATGATCGACTTAATGAATTATTAACAAATCGAACAGATATTCCTCTAGCTTTTTTGATCATGTTAAATGAAAAAAAAGTAATTGCACATTTTGCGAGACCTAAACCACTGTTTCGAGAACAACAAGTCAAAGAATTTTTTCTTCTCCTCTCTACAATCCAAACAACATTATCAAGACTTCAAATACCACAAACATTCACCTATTTTATTGTAAAATCTTCTGATTACACAATAGCTTCAGTTTTGAGTGGACTTAATGCAAGTGTTGCAACAGGATCACCAAACACCCCTGAGGAAGATGTTCTTAATGTTGCATTACAAATCGTTCATTATACGTCATTAGAATCTCTAATTGGTTCCTATCAAAGTAAACAGCTAGTTAATCACTCTACTTTGACCAAAGATGGAAATTTAGAAAATATTGCAGGAATAAAACTGAATCCAACTTTGGGAGTTTTCCTTTCAACACTTTCTACACGGCTTAGTTCATTCTTTAAACTTCTAACAAGACGAGATTTTGAGTCTTTTCAAATAATAATTACTGAAAAAATTAAGAGAGATATAATATTCAGTCGTGATAATTCAAAAGTTGGATTTACCCTTAAAATTTTTGAATTTTCTTAAATAAATGTCAGATTCAGAATATATTTTAAAGTGAGTTAGTTCAGCTGATATATATTCTAATGGGCTGGAGGCACCTTTTTTATTGCAATCTTTTGAAAAATCCCAGTATAAAGACGAAATTGATGCTGTATTCATTTATGGCGGCATTCTTGACGCTTATGAAGCAGTTGGTATTGAACTAATAGGACCAGATGTTTTAGAAGAGCATGTTTTACCAAAGATGGTATATTATGTTCAGGAATTTCTTCCAGAAATCTTCTCTGAAAAAGCAAAAGATCCTGAATCGCTTACTAAAGAGCTCAAACAATTTATGAATCAATATAAAGAAAAAATTGAACATGCTAGAGCTAAAGGAACTGCTCATGACCTTTTTACAATGGATGATGTATGGGAACTACGTGCTGCAATTTTTGGATATGAAGGAGCATTCATTGATATTTTAGGTGAAGCAGCAATAAGAAACTATGTATTTAAACGGATGGCCGATATTTTATCCTCTTACTTACCAGATTCCTTTATTGGAGAAGATGTTTCACTAGA
>JAEOTI010000301.1 GCA_016839955.1 Candidatus Hodarchaeota archaeon
ATCCAGATTTCCATTATCAATTGAGAGAACAATTTCAGCACCAGCATCAACACCTGCAACAATCTCAGTTGGATTCAAAGTATCAATACTTACGGGTAATCCCAGATTCCGAACCTCAATAACCATTTCAGCAATTTTTTCAGGATCTGGTTTGTCTATAGTTGCTCCAATATCAATTATATCTGCCCATGATGAAAATCTTTGAGCTTTGGCTATACTGTCCTCAATCGGTCTGCTTGTAGCGTCAACAATCTCTGCCATTACTCGGGGGGGAAAATCAATACCCATTGGAAGATTAGACCGTAATCTAAAATTTCGTCCACTGAAGTTTGCTGTCTTTTCTATTTCACTAATTTGGTCTTGAAGAAGTTTTACTTGCAGTTGTCGCAAAATACCATCAGCTGAGGTTTTAGCTGAGAGTTTTGGAGCTATAATGTTAATTTTTTTCAGAAGCAGGGGTAACATAGATAAATTTCGAGTGCCCTTTAGAACCGGGACCCCAAGTTTATTGTTAACTTCAGTATAATCTCCTCGAGCTAATCCTGAGACTAATATAAGTTGAGGACACCATTTGGAAATTAATTTGGGGGCATGTTTCTGAACAAGCTTTGGAGTTGTAAATGCAGCGACAGAGATTGGTAGAGCTTCTACCTCAACATTAGAAAACTCTGTTTTAATGTTATTTAAAATATCATAGGCCATTCGACCCGTTAGCAGGAGGATTTTATCCATGGATGGCATTTCATAATCAACTCTCAACAGCAATATTCAGACACTCTTCAGAAGAAATATTTGTAGGCAACTGTGCATTAAACTGTTAAGCTTAAGATAAGTCTATGTCTTGGAATCTTCTTATCCATAAACAAAAAATAAAACAAAGAATGGATGGTAAAGTTCCTTGAGAGCATGTGGCATTGATCCTGGAACTTCAAGATGGGGTTTTTATGCTTTCGAAGAATCTGAGACGATTTTAGATCGATCTATTCAAACATCTGATTGGAATGCGATTCAAAACCAACTTGAGGAGTTATATCACATGAACCTTGATGTAGTTGCTGCTCCATCAGGTTACGGTCTTCCCCTTAAATTACTTAGGGAAACAAGCAATTTTGAACAAGAACTCATTACCTTATGGAGTGGGGAAGGAAGAATTGGTATAAAAAAATCACTTGAAATACTAAAAGACATCTCTTGTAACGTTTTTGTCATCCCTGGCGTAAAACACCTTTCAAGCGTCCCAGCTCACCGCAAAATTAATCGCTTAGACCTTGGGACTCCCGATAAAGTCTGTACTGTCGCCTATTCAATGGATTTATTACAAAATGAGCTCAATATCCCATATCGAGATATGAATTTTATTTTAGTTGAACTTGGAGCGGGTTTCAATGCTTTTCTACGTATAATGAACGGTACAATCGTTGATGGCATAGGAGGAAGTAATGCAAGCTTTGGATGTCGCTCTGGTGGTGCTTTAGATTCAGAAGTTGCTTATCTTATTGGTCAAATTCGTAAAAAAAATGTATTTGAAGGTGGTATTCTCTCAGGGGTTGAGAATTTTCTAGATTTCAAACATCTAAAACAAAAAACTCCAATCTTATGGAGTACATTCATTGAAGCTATTATTAAAGATATTGCTCGTCTTGATGCAATTGGCCCTGGAAATAATTTAGTGGTTCTTTCTGGAAATTTAACAAGAGATTCAACTATTGTTGAGTATATTCAATCAGTTATTAGTCAAAAAACAGTGAAATGTCTTCCTATGATCTATGAAGCAAGTCATGCTGCGGTTGGTGCAGCTTACATAGCTGAGGGATTACAGAAAGGTAAGTACAAAGGATTGGTTACCATTCTAGGTCTTCAAAACTCCTCAGGAACATCGATTGATGGAATACTTTACCAATCGATCAAGAAGAATTCGCTTTTAAAAGGTCTAAGAGATAAAATAGAGGATTAGAAGTTATTCATTGGAAACAAAGGATTGAGAAAGGAAGGTCACGATAATGAAGGTTGGCGCGAGTTCGATGTTCTTATGGGATTCTGAAGTAGAAGAACTTTGTATTAAATTACCTTCAATCGGTCTCGATGCTCTGGATGTGTGGTTTGATAGTCCATCTCTCTACTTAGTTGATTATAAAACTACTAAATCGAAACTAGCAGCCATATCGCAAACTCAGATAACAAAAGTCTCACATGTTGCCTCTCATGACCTTAACCCATGTTCTTACAATAAGGATGTGAGAGATTTAACCTTCCAGCTCACACAAAAGTCAATACTGTATGCTGATGCAATGGGTGCTCAGTTTGTCACGATTCATGGTGGAGAAAATTCCTTCGGAAAGAAATGCTCTCAATATGATAAGAATCTCTTTCTGGAATATATCAAGAATCTGTTAGACTGGAATCCAACTGATGTGACATTAACAATTGAAAATTCTTCACCAGACTTCTCAAAGCTACTAAACTCGCCAAAAATTATTTCAGAAGTTCTCAAAAGGTTTATAGAAGTCAAATTGACTTTTGATTATGCACATGTCCCAATAAAAGACTCAAGTGAGTGGAAATTTTTTTTAAATCAGCACCATGATCGACTAGCTATTGTTCATCTAAGTAATCCCTCACAAGAACATTGTAGAATTAAGTTTAATGATCCTTTCTTAAGATTCCTTGGTTGGCTTAAGAGTACAGAACCAGATATCATTTTGATCTTAGAATATGAGCAAGATAACCTGATAGGAAAACCGCTTGAGATTCTTCAAGAGGATGCACGCAAATTAAGGGATGAATGGAAAACAACTAAGAGGTAGAACCTTATTAAAGAGGTATCTAAAATTGAAGGATGGACTCTGTTTCAATATCGAAGAAGAACATCTACTAATCTCTTTGGGATACATTCATCCTCCTAACCACGTTTATTCAGTTCTGAAGTATTATAAAAAAGGAAATGGTCAAATTCAAAGGACTCTTTTAGGTCGGGGGGTGACAGATTTTGTTGATTCTTTACCCCTACTCTTAGAAAAACATCCTAAATATCTAGAATATAGCCCTACTTATGATTGTGAGCTTCTTTGTATCCCTAATAATGATATTACACATATTTATGATGGCTTAAAGCGTTATCGAGAAATAAGTGAAAATCCTAGGAACAAATTTGAACAAGCTGCTGCTAGATTGAGGATAATATTAATAGACTTAGGATTACCTGAAGAAAGCATTCATCTAAGGGGTAGTATTCTTTATTCTCAGCCAAGAGAAGATTCA
The DNA here is from genome assembly GCA_016839955.1 of Candidatus Hodarchaeota archaeon. Next base: position 3,259 of record JAEOTI010000301.1, read on the forward strand.
GATTTAGATATCAGCATTGAAGGAAAAAAAATCTTCAAAAGATATTTAGAAGTAATCCATCAAGCTCCTGGAGTTTCAGTTATGCCTCCATCAGAAGTTGAGCGTAATGTAAATTTGCTTGCAGGAGTTTGTCCACTATCAAAGGACCACATTACTTTTAACATACGTAGAAGGAAAACAAAACTTACATACGGAAATATTCCGGTATCAGTAAAGTGTATACGATCTGATTACGAAATAAGGAATGAAGTTCCAGTTTTTTCATCAATCAAAGCAAGAAATTTAAATCCTACAAGAATCACTGGAATAATCAAAGATGCTTCAGCTTCTTGTTGTTATCCTGTAGAGTATAAAATAAGCGCAAAAAACAACCAAGGTTATGAAGTGACTACAATATACTGTTTTGAAAGTCTTTTTGCTGAATTTTTACAAATTGGAGAATATTTTGAAGCATATGGGATATTACAAGAAATTTTAATAAAGGACAATCCAAAAACTTATCGTCTTATCCTTGGAACGCGAGAACTAGCAGGAAAAGAATATTTACGGAGGATAAGTAAACGACAATCCTGATTTCATTATTATTAATCTTTATTTTTTCCTCAGTAATATGCTTTGAC
>JAEOTI010000302.1 GCA_016839955.1 Candidatus Hodarchaeota archaeon
CAAAAAATAAAATCTGGAACGATTATTGTCAAAGGATCCGCAGGAGATCATATTGGATCACAAATGACTGGTGGTAAAATAATTGTAGAGGGTGATGCTGGTCAGTACGCTGGAATGGAAATGTCTGGCGGAGAACTTGAGATTAAAGGAAATGCGGGTAATTATCTTGGTGCAGCCTATTGGGGAAACTGGGAAGGCATGTCTGGAGGCAAAATCCTAGTACATGGTAATGTAGGTCATGAAGCTGCTTCTTGGATGAAAAAAGGATTAATAGAGATTAAGGGATCTACTGGTAATTTCTTAGGGTGCCATATGGTTTCAGCTAAGGCTCTTGTCATCGTTCGAGGGTCTGCTGGAAAAAGAATGGGAGGCGAAATGACTCGGGGGACAATTGTTTGTTGTAAAGGTGCAGAAACTCTTCCTTCTTTCAAACATATTGAACAGGTGCCTTCATTTTCAAATGAAGACTTTAATATTACTATTTCGGAAACATTTGACCATTATTTTGGTGATTTTGCAGAAACTAGCGTGTCAATGAAACCAAAACGACAAGGACATCTCTATATTCAAAGTTAATCTGTTAGGATATCCAAAATTTTCCAAAAAACTGTTCTAAAATTGCTTAAGAATTAGTTCAATGCTTTAGTTTACTTGAGCTGGAAGCGATTGGCTAAAGCTGCATTATCCTATACTGTTGTAATTGTTACTTTTTGCTTATGCTTTAGTCCTTTATCTCTCAGCCTTTCTCAATCCACTAGTACATCCCAATTGAATGCACATCCAGAGAATTTTGTTGAAGAAACTACTGAGATAGTGCTTTTTTACTCAACCCAAGAAGATTATAATCTTTGTAACGCCCTCATAACTCAGGGAAATTTCAGTTTAATTGCCTACAATGTCTCTTCACCAGATATTGTAAAAGAGCTGCCTATTAGCTTTAACAACACTCAAGCAATTTGGTGGTTTGTTTCTGAAGAACCAATTTTGAGACCAATAGATCTTTTTAATGGATCTTATTCTGCGATGAATAGTTGGTTTCAATCTAAAAAAGGTTTTTTTGCCATTACAAGCCTCCTTCCATCTCTAGATATGTCCATTCGATCTTTCCTTGGAATAAATACTGTTTATCCTTTCAAATACCCCCTGAATGGCTCGGATACTCTACTAAACCTTGAAATTGTGTCGAATACCACTTTATCTGAAATATCCATTAACTCAACAATTGAATTAGAATCTCAAACTGGCTTTTTTACACCTCTAAAAGAAGAAGATTTGATTGCCAAAGTAAAAATTGAAGGGGATTTCTCAAATTTTCTTTCTGGTCTTTTAATTCCCCATGACCTACGATATTATTCGAGTTTATTGAGTCTTTCTCCACGACAAAGTTGGATTACTGCAAGCAATATGAATAAAGTCCATATTCATTCCAACAAAGGAATTAATCAAGATATTTCTATCCTCAGCTTATTACAAGTAATTGCAAGTGTGTCGATTGCAGGAAACTTTCCAACCTCTCCCAACGGTGGGGAAGTGGCTATTGATTTACCAAGTGATTTTGTTGGAATAAGCTTACTTGCTTTATTAGGTCTATTGACGATTTCACTCGCTTTCTTCGGGATAAAAACAGGGAGACTCCAAAAAATAATTTTTGGAGTATTTTCGGGTACAATTCTTTTTGTAGCACATGTAGCTTACTCTCCTTCAAAACGTCGTTTGGATAGAAGTGATCTGATGACTAATGAGTTGCGTGCAAGAATTGTACAAGCTTTACGTAGAAAAGGACCTACTGGAGCTCATCTTAGAGAACTTCAAAGAGAGTTAGATTGTGGAATTTCCTCCCTATTATGGCATTTACAGACACTTGATGATTTTGATGTTGTAGATCATGCAAAGCTAGGGGGATATCATGTGTTTTATCTTACTGAATTAGCTGAAGGCATTTCTCCAGAAATCGCTCAAACAATTCGAAGCGCAACAGCAAAACGAATTTGTCAGTTGCTCGTTAAAAAGGCTAAAAAGCCACGACACCTCTCTGAAATTGCGAAAGCAGCGGGATGCCACCTCGAGACTGCAAGGTATCATGTAAAAAAACTAGAAGAGGCTGGTCTTGTTACAAGAATACGTGATCGAGCACGTACTCATTATGTTCTTCGACCAGACCTAATTCCAGAAATAAAGGAGCTCGTATCAAATTGAGTTTCAAGAGCTCAGACACTAGAAAAACGAAGATTCTAGGCTTGTTTCTTATTTGCTTCTTGGTATCTATTAACTTTGTACAGGCTAAAGGCTCATCACTGACAATTTCCTCTTTTTATGGGCATGATTGGTCTGAATCGGCATTCGCAATGGAAATTGATTTGAATTATCGTACTGGATCTTCCTCTCTAATACGAGATCTTACTCCAGGAAGTTCACTACCTGGAGAAGATGATCTAAACGAAACAACCGATTTTGAACAGTTTTTTACTTATGTTAACTCTACTAATCTAGAATTTGCATTTATTGCTCAGGAAACATGGCAAGAAGAAATTGAAACTGAGATTTTTATTGATGGTTATCCCTTTGGGATTGATGTTCCTGTTTTAATTAATAGTTCATTTCCCATAAATGGTTTCCTTGGACATTTAGAACATTTTTCAACAGAATATTTCTTCGGTGGAGCTTTCTTAGGATTACTCCTTGAAAGAAGTAATGGATCGAGTAATGAACTTCTTGTTGGTTATCCATTATCAGATAGCCGAATAATAGATGAAGTTGAATCAATTATTGAGGATGAGACAGGTTTAGTTGTTTCATTAAAGAATGGGCCCACATTACCGTCATACGATTCTACAAGTAAAAGATTTCAGTTTGGTATAGCCTACAAAAACATTTCGGTGTTTTGGCATAATTCACCTTTACGAGATGGTGTAATAATAGAGCCAAGTAGCTTTGGAGTCGGAATTTTTTCGTGGTTGAACTTCTCATATGTATTAGAGCCTAGCTTTGGTCATATTAATGGACGGGCAATAACAACCCTGGTTCCCACTATCGAGTTCGGACCAGTTAATTTTCTAGCTTTAAGCGAATCAGAAATCCCCACAGAACCATCATGGGAAAACAATCCACAATTGGTTTCGATAGTTCTTGATTTACATGATTACATACCTGAAATACCTTCATACAATATTAACCAAAATCTTGGAGTCTATCACGGGAATGATGTCTCTACACGCCTTCAACTTGAAGAAAACATGAATATCTCTGTCCTTATGGCTCTTAATAGCTTTAGTTCGTCCTCACAAGAATTGACGTCAAAAATTGATAACTCTGAATATGTTTTATCCTTAAATAAACATCAAATCGGATCAAATTTTACGATTATGGACAGAAATAATCCTATTTTCATGGTAAATCAGGAAGGAAAAGATTATTACATAGAAACTTCCACAGACAATGAAAAACTTCTCAAATCAGCAGCTTTTTCTCTAATAGACCTAAATCAATATTCTGAAATATCAAATTCGCATTTAGAGAGCGAATATGAATTCCTAAGCTACCTTTTGGAACCTTTCATAAGAAATTCTACAGATATCTTTGAAAATATTTCCAATAGTATCCCACAACGAGTAAAGTGGAGATCTACCTCAGCAACAGGTCACTTTATGTTCAGTTTTCTCGATTGGAACGGATTAGAATTAAAATATGACCCTGAATTTGTTATCTTCTTAACAGATGCGCCAGAGACCATAAAAAACGGTGAAAAATCAGTCGATTTTTCTATTCTTGGATTTTTGTTGAGTTTATTGTACATGCTTTGTTTTCAACATAGAAGGAATCGAAAACGAGACCATTAACTAGAAATAAATTGAAGTGAAGAAATTAGTGGAATTTAATTTATTTATTGAAAGAAGTCCCCTTGTGAAAACAGGGGGAGGAATGGCATAATTTCAAAGACCTCTCTCAAAGCGTTATATAGGAGCAAAGAATAATTTTTGTTCATGGAGAATTCTTTGATGAGGATGAGTTCCTCGATTGGGAAAAAGTTGAAGATGCGATCTTCAAGTGGAAAAAGGCATTATTATAGTTGCAATGTGATTCATCAGAATCTATTGCTGGAACCCTCTGTGAACGAGGAATCCTTCTTGCGTCGCTGGAAGGGTTTTCTGCGACACACAGCCGATGGTAAAACGAAAATTTCTCCTTCCCTTGCGGAAAGAGTTCGGAGGACTCGCAGGAAGCTCCATCCGAAAGGACGGGGTAGTTCACTATCTTTAATCATTATTGTAACAAAAACCCATTTCTTACCCACAAATTCCTAACTATATGTTAAAATAAAAAATAATGAAACCAAAGATTCGTTTCGCATTCCTTTTTAACTAAAAGGCATACCCAAACCTACTTGACTAAGGTAGTTTTTCAAGAAAAAACTTCCAGAAGTTTTTTAGAAAATGAACGTTCCCTCACTTAAGAGGGAGCGAAAACAGGTGATGCATAACCTTGAAAAAGCTCTCAATAACATTTGGGACTCTCTTATTTTTAGTAATGGTCGGACAAACTGTCATTCCAGTAACCGCGGTAAGTCTGGAGACAATCACCGGCTATACACTAACAGATGATAAATTTGCAGTCAAAGTCGATATGAATCAAAAGTTATCTGATATTTTCAATGGAAATTTTCAGGGAACTAAGATTCAAATGACAGACGACATGCTGAACGCTTCTAACCCAAATCAGGTTGCAGATGGGTATGAAGACGACCAAGAATTCTATATGGCCTATGTAAACAACCGTGGTATTCAAACAGCCTACAACGCTTTACTCAAATTTGAACATAATGTGACTGGTGATGAAGTTCTCAAAGCTCTTCCAGGCCTTTGGGAATCATATGTACCTGATAATTTCGAAAGTAGTGTTATAAATGCTGCAGAAAGCTTCCAAGTTGGCCATGTTAATGCAACTGCTCCATTCCAGACTCTCATAGAACATTGGAACACTCTACCCAATGCTGCAGGCGACAGAACTGAAATGTTTGTGACAAACCATTATGTTGCTTTAATGGCTTACAGCACAACTGGATCTGATCAATTCCTCGACTCTGGCGACGATATGTACCTAGGATATACTTTTGCATTTAATTATCTACAGGAAGCTATTAATGATTTCATTGAAACTGAAACGGGTACAGCTGATTTTATTGCACCTTACAACGCAGTACCATTCTTTACTAACCCAAGTACGGGTGTTTATGAATTCGGCGTTGAATACCAAAACCTCTTTGTCGTCTGGCAAGCTATTGATATGGAAGACTTTAACACTCGAGCAGGACACATCATCTTTGGTGGCGACATTGCTGCCATGACATTGTTGGACAGCTTAAAATTCACCTATAGGCTGACCTATACGGAACTTGGTCCTTCTGCAATTGATCCCACGATCACAGAAGTCTGGGCAGACATACAAACAACTTATGACTTTGGTGAGACAAATCTTCTCATTACTGATGAAAGTGCTTGGCCTGGTGGTTTTACACCAAGTGACTCTGATTCTTTCTTACTTAATGATCCAGAATATACATTCACACTTCCTAGTGGTCTAGCAGATGCAATTCAACTCTATGATCCATCATTCCCAGATACGTTCACCGTCCAACTCCCTGACTTTGCATTCTATCTTAATGATGATGCAAAAAGGCGAATTGCATGGGATGCCGGCGGATATGGAATGATCATGACTACAATGACTAATGTTTTCGCTCTAGACCTTAAAACAAGACAGGAACAGGTATTTACTCACCAAACTAATGAGACAGATACGGATGATTACGTCAATGCGACCATAGATGTTCTTGCAACTGGCAACAAAGCATTTCACACAAGCTTTAGCAATAAACTAACTTACACCCTGACTGGAACAGGAATCCATGATGGAAGTTATATGGTTGCGGTCGAGTACTGGCCTGCTGATGCAACCTTTGCCCAAGGGCTTGGATGGTTCTACTTCAAACTTGAGTTAGGACTAGCAGGAGCTTTCCTATATATTCTCGCTAAAGAAATGGGTTTAGACACTGTTGCGCAGCAAGGACGAATTCTAAGTGTTGACCATAGTGCCTACTTTACTCTAACAGCGTTCTGGCGTTGGAGTGGTGGTGCTATAAACCACGATCCTACCTATACCGCGATGTCTGGTGAGAAAGAAGAAGGTGAAGAGACAGATACAGCTTCATCAGAAGGAGCCTTCACACCTGGTTTTGAGTTCCTAGTTGCAGTTCTTGCAGTTGTCCCAATTGCTCTCTATAAGAAACGAAAGTAGGGGTATTTCTTCCCCTTTTTTCCTTTTTTTTTTTAAGATCTTTCTTGATTTTCTTTTCTGAATATTTTCTTTCTATTTTGTTTTTTTAGGCTTATTTCTCTGTTTATGAGGAAAAAAATATTTTTAAATGGG
>JAEOTI010000055.1 GCA_016839955.1 Candidatus Hodarchaeota archaeon
ATAAAGAATGGTATAAGAAAAACAAAGACAAAGTAAAAAAATATTCCTGAAATCGATATTAAAATTGAACAAATTGAAATCAAAGCAGAAACAAGAAGGCTTAGAGCTAATTGGGAATTTATTGAATTTCATAAGGACGACGAAAATGAAACTAAGAAAACAAAATCGATTGAGAAAAAGAAGAGAGTTTCTGAACGTCGGAAAAAAAGGACGAAAGATAATTCTTGATTCTTTTCTTGTAATTGCACTAAAGAATAATTCTGAAGACTGTCGCTTTGGAATTACCGTTACAAAAAAAGTTGGAAATGCTCCAACTCGAAACAAAATCAAACGTTATGTTAGAGAAGTTGTAAGACAACATCAAATCCCAGGTTTTGATTTAGTATTTATTGCTAAACGAGATGCTGAGTTTTCTTTTCAGCAAACACTGAAAGACGTAGAAAGCCTGAAGAAAAAAATAAAAAATGACAGAACAAGAATTGCAAATTTTAGCTCGCGCCCGCTCTAGTTGTCTTCATGATTTAACTTATGAAGAAAAAGTGAAAAGCCTTAGTAACAAAAAACTTAAAAAAGAAAAGAATAATTGCTGTGCGAGCATAAGAAAACTTATCAAGCAAAAAAAAAGAACTAATACAGAAGATTATAGATTCAATGATATTGTTGAAGAATTACTCATGTATGATTATAAATTAGTTTTTATTCGAAGAGAATTAAATAAAAGAAAAAATGAAAAATAAAATGTTTAAATGCAAAATCTGTAAAGCCACTAATATAATAAAAACTTGCACAATTAATTCAAATGGTCTACATCATAGTTTTGATGATCGGCCAGCAGTTGAAGACTCAAATGGAACCAACGAGTGGTATTTAAATGGGAAACTTCATAGATTGGATGGACCAGCAGTTGAACATTATGATGGAACTAAAACCTGGTTTTTGAATGGAAAAAGACATAGATTGGATGGGCCAGCATATACATCAATAGATGGAACGAAACTTTGGTTCTTTGAAGGGAAAAAAGCAATTCAAATTAAAGGTAAAATTCGAATTGGAAAACAGATTAAAATAAATGGGACTTTAGGTTTAGTGTTTCGAAAGATTAATAATGTATTTTTTGAAGTTGTTTTTGGAAATCAGAAAAAAATTGTCGTTTCTGCTTGACAAAACCTAGCCAGGTTGGTATATATTACCTAGAGCTCAAAACAGGGCTCAGACGCAAAAGAGAGATTACGGTTATGAAGACTGAAACACATAAAATCGGAGAGACTGCTTCAAGCAGCACAGAAACTATTATCACTGGTGGTGAAACCATCATTGGTCAAGGTCGTCTCCCATTTCTCTATACATTGCGTCCGCTCTTTACTTATCCATTACCCGTGCGGTAATGAAGTAAGGCAGCGTTATGAAAAAACAAAAATCGAATAAACATATAAGGCCCAAAGCTTATCGAAGAGCTGTTGAGAAACATACTCTAAGAAGCTGGCAACACATAGGACCTGCCTCATATTGGTATCATGATAGTTGGAGTATTTTCGAACATGATTGGGATTGGCATGACAGGTATTATGAGTACTACGATGATTACCAAGATCATTGTAAATGGTGCTACGGATACACTGGATGTATCAAAGTAGATGTTCTAAAATCAACATCTAGACTGTTTAAGAAAACAGGATGGGATCGTTGTTGGGATTCTTATAAAGAAGAATACGGGGTGTAGCTTAGTCTGGCTAAAGCGTCTGGTTTGGGACCAGAAGACCGAAGGTTCGAATCCTTTCACCCCGACATTATGCCAACCAAGCTAATCAAGTGAAAGCGCTCGGTTGAAGCCCAAGAGAGTCCGGAGCGTTACCGGGGGTTGGCACCAATTTACTTTATTCTGACCTGAATATGTTTTCTAACAGCATTATCAGAGACACCTAATTTCTTACCAACTGAAACATAAGAAGTTTCTTTCACCATTTCAATTAATTTATCAATAGGAGGCCATTCAATTTTAGTTTTACGATGCATCGGAAGATCACTTTTTATGCATATGCGACACTTATTTGTCATAGATTTTTTCCATATTTCAATATTACAAATAGAACAATATTTTTTAGGAGCTGCATTTTTTATTTTCCTATATCCATTTGTTTGACTATGACAATTTGGACAAAGAATTTGTAAATTATTAAAGTTATTATTATAGTGATCGTCATCAATATGATGAAGTTCAAAACTTATAGGCTTATTACACCAACTTTCAATATTACACGTTTCACATTTATTTTCTTTTATTCCCTCTTCTATAAGTTTAGTCTTTAGTTTATTGCTGCTAACTCCATAAGTCTTTTGACTATATTCATATGCAGTGAGTCTTTTTTGAGAAACTCCAAACCCAGGACGACCCTTATATTCAATATTCATTTTTTTCAAATATCTTTCTAGAGTTCTACAGCTGCAACAAAGTTTCATAGCTATATAAGTTTTAGATTGTCCTTCCCTGATCCATTTTTCAATTTTGTCTTTTTTTTCTAAAATTTCTTTTCTAATATAACTCATAAAAAAATCATACACAAAAAATCTCAAAATGAGTACAATAACTGGTATAGATCCCGGAGTGGGAGGGGATGTTTGGAACATTCTATGGCGAGATGCAACTTCTCGATACCAGACCATATCCGTCAGAAGCCCAATTGGTAAGGGCAGCAGTCTGTAAAACTGTCATGGGGAAACTCATATTGTAGGTTCGAGTCCTACCTGGTGCACAAATGAAAAATAAGTCAAGAAAATATTTTATTAATAAATTTAATTTAATAGGAGAAAAAATAAACAAAATTCAATCTGATAGAATGAATTCACAAACTGATGATCCTGATTATTGGGATGAATTAGAATCAATACCAAGATTAGAATTCACAACAATAATGCAAGAATTTAAGTTATGGATTTTATCTAAATATAAAATCGCAAATTATCCAGATATAGAAGAGGTATTTAATAAAATATTATTATTGTCTCATGAACAATATAGAAATGAATTTAAAAAGAATGAAGAAAAATATATGGTAGACTTTTATATCAAGAATGTAAAAAAATTTGCTAATTCTTTAAAATAAATTAAGGGGGTGTCCGTCTGGGAACGGGTGAAGGTTGTAACCCTTTTGCGTTTACGCTAACTTAGTTCGATTCTAAGTACCCCCAAACATGATAAAGAAACTAAAAATAAAACTTTCCTCTCTTCTTAGAAGAATAATTTTCAACACTATGATAAAAGATATATTTAAAAAATAATTTTAGGGGGTGTCCGGCTGGGACCGGAATTTGGCTGTAAACCAGATGCGTTGATCATCGCTAACTGAGTTCGATTCTTAGCACCCCCAATAATATGTTCCCGTCGTCCAACTGAATAGGGCCCTAGTCTTCGAACCTAGATATGAAGGTTTGAATCCTTCCGGGAATACCATATGCCAGTGTATGCAAATTTTGGTAAAGCAGCCATACTAAGAATGTGGTGAATTTTTGTCGGTTCGATCCCGACCACTGGTACTAATTAACATAAGCCGGAGTATGCAAGTTGGTAAAGCAGCAATATTCAAAACATTGTGATTTTGCAGGTTCGAAACCTGTCTCCGGTACAATTTATGCCTGTGTATGCCAATTGGTAGAGCAAGAAAATTTAAAATTTTCTGGATGGAAGTTCAAGTCTTCTCACAGGTATTAATAATAAACCCAAGTACTCCAATTAGGTAGAGAGAGCGAGCTTAGACCTCGTCCAGTATCGGTTCGATTCCGTTCTTGGGTATTATAATTTATATTTTTTGATATGTTTTCTAATTGCATTATCAGAAACACCAAGCTCTTTTGATAATTTGGAATAGTTAGAATTTTTAAGTTTTTCTAGTAATTCTTTTATATCTGGCCATTCTATTTTAGTTTTTCGATTATCTACTACTCTACTTCTTCTATTGCAGCAAGTCTTACATAATCCAATTTTTGACTGCTTTGTAATTCTTGTATTGCAAATTTTACATAAATAAATTTTTTTATTTTTCCCTGAACGAAAATTAGGAGTTTGACTATGGCAATTTGGACATAGAATTTGTAAATTGCTAAAATCATTATTATGATGATTGTCATCAATATGATGAAGTTCTAAACTTATAGGATTATTGTTCCAATTACTAATTCCACATTTTTCACATTTGTTTTTTTTAATATTTTCTTGAATCAGTTTTTTCTTTAAGAGAGAAGAACTTACACAATCTTTTTTTGAATATTCTACAGCAGATAGCCTTTGTTTTAAACCATAAGGAAAACCAGGCTTGCCTTTATATGAAATATTCATTTTTTCTAAATAAGAATTTAAAGTTTCATATCTGCAATGTAATTTTTTACTAATATAATTTTTAGTTTGGCCTTCTGAAATCCATTTTTCGATTTCATATTTTCTGTCCAAAATATCTTTTCTAGCACTAGACATATGATATAATACGAAACGCAGCTCGAATTTTGCACTATTTATATACATGTTTGAGTCTGGACAGATAATTCAAATAACCAAAACGTATATTAGACTCTATTCTTTTCCAAAAGATTCTAGAGTTTATTTGGGATCCAGAAAAAGCTATTTCAAACATCTAAAAATAAGAAAAATCAATGAAGGACTTGGAATTCTTGTTAAAAAAGTTAATCAAGGTGATTATTTTGTTACAGCCCTTGAAAAAACAGGAGAGTTTGAAAAAGCAATTTATATTCTAAAAGATATGTTGATATCTGAAGACATAATTAAGAAGATTAGTAAAATTGATCTGTATGAAGTTTTAGTTGGAAATCAAAGATTCATTGTTAACGAAAATGAATTTAAAATCATAAATAAGCCCTCATAGCTTAACTGGATAGAGCCTATGGCTGCGAACTATAGAGGTCCAAGTTCAAATCTTGGTGAGGGTACAAATAATCGTAATAAGAAGCCATAATTACTTTTAATGCCTTATCATAACAGTGTCCATTGGATGATTAAAAATATATTTGAGTGCACTTCAAATCCTTCAATTCTTGAAATTGGAGTTGATGCCGGCCAAACTATGATTAAGGTAATGCAACACTTTGAAAAAAGTGGAAAGCCATACACATATATTGGTGTTGATGTAAGAGAAGATAAAAAGGTAGTTGAAGCTCTTGAAACTATCGAAAGAAACAAGGATCAAACTGTAAAATACAAAATTGCAAATTCTTTAGAGTGGCTACCGGAATACAATAGACACAATTTGAAATTTGATCTAATCTTACTTGATGGCGACCACAATTATCACACAGTATCCCAGGAATTAGAATACTTAAATTCATTATTGAGACAAGGTGGTACGGCCATTTGTGATGATTATGGTGGGCCTTGGGGAAACAAGGATATGTTTTATCACAATAGGCCAACCCATAATGGTAATGCCTTAACAACAAAGCCTGTAAGTTGCGATAAGCGTGGAGTAAAACCGGCTGTTGATGATTTTATTGCAAAAAATAAAGGCTGGAGTATGTCTAAGCCACTAAGTGGCGTGTCGGTTGTGCTTAAATGGCACAGTACATAGGTTGACAAGCACCACAAGCAGTGGTATTGTTGAAAAATGCTTTTTGACCTTCTTGAGGTAGAAGAAGAAGACGACCCAAATAACTTTAGATGGTTTGGAGGAAGAGATTATTACCAAGACATCACTGGCGATGATTATATTTTTCTCAATAGTTGGTCATACCATTCTTCATGTATTCTAGATGAATATTTTAATGTTGAGGTTTACATATGTGGTAAACGATATAGTAATGGAAGAGTATATCCATATAGGTGGAAATCTAGTGTAGTATGGAAAAATAGCCCTATTAAAACAGATTTTGCAGAGGGAAAATGCAAGTCTGTATC
>JAEOTI010000303.1 GCA_016839955.1 Candidatus Hodarchaeota archaeon
ACAAAAGTTCATCCTTATGGTACAGACATTACTCAACTTAAAAGAGAAATTGCAGTAACAGCTTCATCTAACATGGTTCAATTTCTTCAAGATCATTTTCAAGGGATAGAACGTCGACCGATAGCAGTTGAATTTTTACAAGAAGCGGGAGTTCCAATTGAAACTAATCCTAATGACTTAACTAGTAGTCAAATACGCAGAATTGTTCATGAGGGATTTCAACGGGCTCAAGTAGAGTCACAAACAATTGTAAAGAAAAGTGAAAGGCGATTTAAATTTAGTGATCCTAAAGGAGACGCATTATCTCCACTAGGAGCGCATAGACTAGAATTAGGTCTACAAAAAGAACTTAATCCTGATTTTGTATATGGTATACAAAGAAAACCCTCAGCATACTCCGGACATCCTTTTATAGTTGAAGCAGCTGTTGCTTATGGTGGTAAAAAGCAACAAGAAGATCAAGAAGAAGAGTCCAGTAAAAAAAAGAAAAAATGGATTGTTTATCGTTATGCCAACCGAATTCCTTTGTTATTTGGTGAAGGAAATGATGTTATTACAAAATCTATTAACGAAATAGATTGGAGTAAGGATTACAAAATAAGTGAAAATATTCCTCTAGCTTTCGCTATTTCGTTAGTATCTACTAAAATTCCCTTTCCAGAAACTTCTAAAGAATATATTGCCAACGTTCAGGATATTCGTAAGGAAATTGTATTAGTTCTCAGATCATGTGGTCGAGAATTGAGAACTTTTCATTCTAAAAAGGTGAAAGAAAAGAGAGAACTATCTCGAAGGTCAAAATTCGAGGCATCAGCCCCAAAAGTCTCTTCAAAATTATTTGAAATTCTAGATAGACATGAGAATATTTTTCCCCATGATTTGAAAGAAGCAGAAACATTAGTTACTACTGCTTTAACAACAGGAGTTCCAAAAAGAGCTAAAAGAATAATTCCTCCTTCAAAACCTATATTTACTGCTTCTATATGGATAGACCCGAAATTAGAAAATGAATTACATTCAAATGGGATTAAAACAGTTAATGATTTCTTGATGACATCAGATTATGTATTAGGCCGACTTAAAGGATTATCCAGGACAGAAATCCGTGAAGTTAAGAGAAAAACTGTTGCTATGTTGGATAATCACCCTAAAACTCATAGACTTAAAATTTCAGATTTAGTTGACCCTCGGGTAGAAACGATTGATCCTGATTTACTCTCATTAGAAAGCGCATTATCTCGAAGATGGATAACTACTGTTTATGATTTCCTTGCAACTCCATTAGATGATTTATTAAACGTCGAGGGATTAGGACCAAAGATCATTCAGAACGAAAAACTGAACATTGCTATGTCTTTTAGAGATGAGGCTCTTCCTATATCTGAAATCACCTGGTTAAGTGAACTTGAAAAAGCATTAACTAGAAAAGGGGTAAAGACTTCATATGATTTACTCGCATTTCCTGCAGGCGAGCTATTAAAAATAAAAGGATTCTCTAATGCCCTTATCAAGCAATTAAAATTACGAATCAATGAATATCAGCTTGACGAAGTAACTAAAATTGAAGCTGATACTTTTTCTTGGATGAAATATCAAATTCGAATGGACCTAGCATCAAAGGAAATTATCTCTATTGGTGATCTTCGGGCTACATCAAGTTCAGAACTTGAAGAAATTCAAAGTTTAGTTCTTGCCTTATTAGATTACGAACAGAACGATATAAAAGCGAGATTAAATCAATTAGATACTATTAGTGAAGTTCAGAAACTAGAATGGACTGAACCAAAAATATTTTCTACTTTATTGAAAGCAGGTATTAAGAAAATCCCAGACTTTTTAGATGAGTCATTAAACCGTTTATCATCAATTGGTAATAACGTTATAGCATTAAAATTAATAGAGTTGATAAAAGAAAAAATCCACCTAAGACAAAACTCCGATCCTAATGTACTTCCCATTTCGGAAATGTATTGGCTTTCAGATGAAATAGAGTTAGTTTTATATGAGAAGGGAATTAAAACAATTTTTGATGTTTTAAAAACTCCCATTTCGGATTTAATACAAATTAAAGGGCTGAAAGAACCTCAAATGGTTCTATTTAAGGAAAAAAATGGAACATCCCTAGACTTTCTAAATGGAACTAAGGATATTCTACAAGAAGCGGGATTTCATTGTATTGAGGAACTGTTCATTGATGCAGAAAATCGATTGATGACCAATGGAATAGATAAAGGTGTTATAGAAGAAATTCTTTCTTTTCTTGACGCTCCTATTTGTTTTTTACCAGATTTTCCAATGCCAAAGATTCGCTCTTTTCATCAATTAGGCATTTCTCGAGTAATCGACTTTTTAACATGGGATTTTGAGTTTCCAGGTCTTGAAGAACTCATTGAATCAGATATATTGGCAGAGATAAGATCTAAGGTAAACCCCAATGTTATTGAAGAAAATATTAAGCAGTTTGGCCTTCCTCTTACCACATCCTACATTCCAAATACTAAATTCCTTGATATGTTAAGAAAGGAAAATATTGAGACACTCCAAGAATTATATCTTAATTCACTACTTGTTCCTAAACGATTCATCAAGGACTTAGAAGAAACCAAATCTGTCTTAAATTCGCCATTAGTCCTTATTGAAAGTATTAATCCGCCAACGAAAGAAAAATTATTAGATATTGGCTTAACTCATGTCATAGACTTATTACTACAACCTGTGGGTATATTAGAGGAAAAATTAGAAATTTCAAGAAAAGATATTGAAAAAATGAAAAATTCATGTCTTAAAATTCGAAAAGGAACCCCAATTGAGTCTCTTAGACCCGAAATGGAACGAAAATGGACTCGAACCGAACTTTCATTACTTAAATCGAATGGAATTCAGAATGTAGAATCATTTTACTTTAATACAGACAAAGAAACGTTCAATATTCCAGGCATTCCTTGGAAACAAGTTGATCGTTTGAAAAGCAGATTAGAAGCTCCTATTGCGATGATGGAGTTTTTTGAACCACAAAGTAAAACAGAAAATGGTAAAGAGGGTAAAACGGAACATAAGGAATTAGTAACCCCATTACCTGGCGTTCTTATGGATAAACTTACAGCTACTGGAATTTCTTCTGTTTTAGAATTAATATGGTGGGATGATAAGTATATTGCTGAGAAATCCGATGTATCACAAAAGGATCTCAATGTTTTACAATTTGAGTTCGCTATTCGTGAATCTGGTACAAAATTAGATGTTCTTGGTTTAACTAAAAAGATAATCCGACAACTTGAAGATATTGGTGTAGATAGTGTTGAAGAATTATACTTTTCTTTATCTAAAGAAGAGTGTGAAGAAGAGACAATTCCTTGGGAACCAATAGAGGAAGCAAAACTACTATTGGATGCACCATTAGCATTATATGATCGTATTAATCGAGAAGAATTAGAACAACTTACAGAACGACGAATTTTAACAATTTTGCGTTTTATACTTGGTTCAAGTAATGAACTTACTGATATAACGGGATCGTCAATAGAACGAGTTGATGAGTTAAAACGATCGCTAGATTTTAAGATTTTAAAAGAGAATTTTGACTCTCCTGTTACACTCTTAAGTGAATTACCAATAACATCATATGAAAAACTTGCAGAAGTTGGAATTAATACAATCGGTGAGTTTTGGCAATCAGTTCCAAAAGAACTTTCGAAAATGACGGGTTTAAGTATAAAGAAAATTAATTCAATTAAGTCATCGATTGGTGGTAAACGAGTGGCTTCTCTAAGAGCAGAAGAAGCTTCTTTAGCAATTTTGTTTGGGTTCTCAAAGAGCATTGAAAGAAAATTTCACCGACAGAACCTTTCTAAAGTGTCTGATATCTTTTTATTAACAGAAGATATGTTAGAAACTTTTAAAGCTGATCCAGAGTTTCTATTAATTGTAAAAACGATAAAAATTGCGCTTGATGCGCCTGTTGCTTTTATAGATAATGTACCAAGAAGCTTTTTACCAACACTTTTAGATGCTGGTATTTCAACTGTTGGTCGGTTTGTAATTTCTCAACCTACAGATTTGGCTAAGATTTTGAAAGTTGATGAAGAAATTCTCACTGGGATCAGAGATGATTTAAACCTAGAAACTACTTTAGAAATACTCAATATTCCATTTAAAACTCTTCCAGAGTTTGCTCAATCCCCTGTTTTAACAGATCAATTATTATCATCAGATTTAAGAACCATTGGAAATCTTGTAGCTGAACTTGGTAAATCAGAAAAGCTTTCTGAAGAAGTTGTGATCTATACTACCGATTTATTATCTGGTATGGATCCTTTGAACGCTATACAAAACCTTTCAATTCCTCTTCATGTTATAGATTCTATTCCTGAAGGTCTTACAAAATCATTGAAACGAAAACGAATCTATGATCTATATCAACTCGTTTTGAATCCAGGATTAGTAGTTAAGTTAGATCCAGACTTGCCTCCAACAGTAAGTACAGAAAAGGATAGAATCTCTGAGGACCCTGAAAAAGAGGTTGAATTTTCATTAGATGAAAATGAATTTTATGTATTAGATTTAATCGATTTTCATGACCTTCATACTACAATGGAACTTCCAATTGGCTATATTCCCGAATTCAACCCTCGTGAAATCGAAAAATTATGGAAAGTTGGAGGTTTTAGGAACATTCGAAATCTTGTTCAAGCATCTGAAGAAGAAATCGCTGAAATCCTTCAATTGTCAGCTCGGGAAATTAAAAAACGTCAAAATGAAATATCTACTCAGGTAATAAAAACAAGAATTGAAGAAATCAAAGTTCCTCTTTCACAATTCCGCGTTTTTGATACTCATACACTCGAACAGGGAGCTACTGGTGGATATCAGTGGTTTACAGATTTATACTTTATACTTCCCTCAAAAGCTTCTGATTTCTTTCCAGAATCTCAATTGAAAACATTCATTAATACAGCTGATACTGCACTTGCATATTGTGATGAAATATCTGCTTCTGTAATGAATACATTAAGAAATGAAGGATATCCTCGAATAAAGGATTTTCTTTTACTTTCAAATGAAGAACTAAGTCGGATATTTCCAGAATCATGGCAAGATGTTCGTTGGTTAAGAAGTACTATTGATTTTGATAGAATAGCCGTTCAGAGAGCTCGCACTAAATGTTGTGAAGCAGAGGCACTCACTCCAGACTATATCGGGACAGAAGTTAAAACTACAGAAGTAAAACAACTAATAAATGAACTTGAAAAAGCAAATATTTTGACTCTACTTGAATTAGGATTCATAGGTCCAGCATTAGATGATTATATATCCGAGGACCTTCAAGAGTTGTTTCAGAAAATAATCAACTATTTAGAAAGTCCAATTTTCTTCTTTCCTGGGATTGATTCCCGAACTGCAAAAGACTTGACATCTATTGGTGTAAATACTATCCTTGAATTTCTTAGTCAAGATTCTGCATTAATTAACAGGCGTATAGGTCTTTCACAAGAAGTATTAACTGATTTAATCAACTCTTTGAAAATTAAAGATATCGCTAAAAAAATGAGTGATCCCCCTCTTCTAGATGAAACTGAAATTTTTCCTTTAAGTATAATAGATGAATTAAAAAGTTTAGGCTTTTCTACGTTATTAGACGCATTTTATAGATTAAAACCGGAAATGGTAAAATCTCAAATTTGGAAAAGTATTAAGAATTCAATAGAGTTTCTAAAATCCCCTATTTCATTTTATACAGATTTGGTTCACAATTATCCAGATAAAATATTACTCCTTAAGAATCAGGAAGTAAAAACATTTCTTGATTTTTATTCTTGGTCTTTAAAAGATCTAAGTCAAGTTCTAGAATGTGAAATCGATGAAGTTCAGAATTTACGGAATTCTTTAGATATCAATTCTTTAAAAAGAAGGAAGAAAAATCTAGGGTTACGTTTAGAGAATTTCAAAAACATCCCCTCAAAACTTACTAAACATTTAAATAATAATGGAATTGAAACAATAGACGAAATTTTATTTGGAAATGTACCTAAACTCTTCCCTTCATCTCAAACTATTTCAAAAGAAGGAATATCTCTAATTAAAACTCTTTTAATGAGCCCTGATCGACTTATAGGAATTGATGGGGTGAAAACGGAGTTATTACAACTTAATAAAATTAAAACTGTCTATGAAGTTCTAATTTGGCCAGAAGAACAACTTTTGGAAATATTAAATATATCCTCTACTCAGCTGCAAGATATCCGAGGAAGTCCAGGACTCATTTTCATGTTGGATCGGGATAAGTTAACAAATACATTTGGACTAACACCTACTGAGGCACGTCAATTAACGCGAGAAGGATTTTCATCAATTCATGATTTAATTGATATTTCTAT
>JAEOTI010000056.1 GCA_016839955.1 Candidatus Hodarchaeota archaeon
TATACTTAGTGAAGGGAATGTTAATGGCGATACACTTGATTTACTAATAAATGAATTTGGTTACTATCGAAATGAATCCTATATACTTACGGATTCTAATGATAATACCGGAAAAACAAGTTATATTAATTACAGTGGTTCAAATTTATTACCACATTCTATTACTGTAGCTGCTAACTCGATTGAACTATATAACGGAACAGGTTTTATCCAGTTACCAGTGGAAGCTAAGAATCATATTATTTCTGACTCTGATGGAACCAGTACTTGGAACGACTCCAGTATAGCAAATAGTGTTGTATGTTTGTCATCTTTAATATATGAAGAAGGACGAATTATAGTTAGTTTAGATGCCGATTTCTTGAATAACAAGACAGATTTTGATTTAGATGGCAAAATGAATTATGACGATTCAAATAACTCTATTTTGGGACTCAACTCCATTCGTTGGCTTTCAGGAACGACCAAAAAAGAAAGAATAATCCTTTTTGATGAATCTCATTCGCCTGCAAAATCAGTTAATGATGTTGAAGGGTACACAGAACTAGCAAACTATCTTACAAGTAATGGATACACCATCCAATGGATGACAACGTTTAATTCAAGTTTATTTTCACAAATACATGGTTTAGTCATTTGTGATGGCTCTTCTGATTATACACCAGATGAAGTTAATGATATTGAAGAATTTGTAGTAAATGGGGGTGGGTTATTTCTAATTGGTGACCACGATTTTGATAGTAATCAAGTAGATTCGATAGGAGTTACATTTAATCTAGACTTTAATAATACTGGATTTTTATTGGATACGGACAATTATACTTCATTAGAATCTTATGTTGTATTTGACGATAATAATATTGGAACTCATCCAATTACAGAAAGAGTTAATCGCATTGAACTATACAATACAACAGCTTTTGATACCATAGATGGAGGAACTTCCATCGTAAGTAGTGACTCAGACTCTTCTTGTACATGGAGTAATGGCGGAATAGCGAATCAGCTATCCCTTATGGTTGCTAAAGACCATTCTTTCGGTCGTGTGTTTGCTACTACCGATAGTAGCTTTCTCCAGGGTGGTGTGGACTTCGATGGCGATGGTATTAGTAATTTTTATGACAGTGATAATAATTTCTTAGCAATAAATGCTTTCAGTTGGTTATTAGAGAATCGAGCTCCTTTTGTGAATGTAACCACTCCAAACGGTGGAGAGACCTTTCAGCACCAACTCTGGATTAATTGGACCGCATTAGATCCAAATAAGGATTATGTTACATTCAATCTTACTTATACTCCAAACGGAACTACTTGGGTTCCAATAGTAGAAAATTTGAACAACAATAGTTTCCTATGGAACGTTTCCGGATTTTCTGAAAGCAACCAATATGTTATTCGAGTTTTCGCGACAGATGGTGAATTGATCAACTACGATGAATCAGATGGACTTTTCATCATTGACTATTCTGGACCTTCAATTGAAGATGTCACATATAATTCCGCAATCGACAGAATTACCGCAGAAGTGATCGATATTAGTGGGATTGACACAGTATTTCTAAATTATAGCTTTGATGAAGGTAATTCTTGGTCTGAAAATGAAATGACTTTTGAAACAGGAAATACTTACTATTTCTCTACTCTTCATATCAGTGATTGTACTCCCGTCCAGTGTATAATCATGGCTTTTGACGATTCTCCATTTAATTATAGTACTATCACGAATATTTACAATTTTACTATTACAACTGGTGAAGATACTACTCCCCCAAGTATTTCCCCTCTTGGTGACGTTCCAATTCCAAATGATACTGTCACTGGCTATTTTTTAAATTGGACTGCAGAAGATCCACATCCTAGTACCTATGAGATTCTTCTCAATGGTACAGTTAACAAAACAGGTTCTTGGACAAATTCCAGTATTATAAGTGTGTCTATAAGTGGTATGCCTAATGATACTTATAATTGGACAGTTCTTGTGCGAGATGCTTGTGGAAATACTGCTAGTGATCAAGTATTAGTAATTATAGGGATAACTGATACTACTCCTCCAAGCATCGATTCTCCATCAGATGTTAGTTATGAAGAAGGTACTTCTGGGCATTTAGTCACTTGGAATGTATCAGATAGATTTGCTTCAAATTACTCAATCCTAAGAAATGGTTCTGTAATTGAATCTGGATATTGGGATGGTAGTTCAATTACTATTTCAGTCGACGATTTAACTCTTGGGACCTACGAATATAATTGTATGGTGTCAGACTACGATGGATTGACAAGTTATGACATAGTGTATGTAATAGTGACCTCAACTCCTACAGATACATCTGGAGAGGAGACTGGAAATCCTTCTAGTGGAGATGATAATTTAAGTGGTTTAATTGTTATTTCACTGGTTACCTTTGGTATAATAAGTATACTATCTGTTATTCTCTTCCTCTACCGAACCAATTTAGCTGAAATGTTGGAAAAAATAAAAAGAAAAAATGGTTAAATTAAAATTTCATGCGGTTTATTTGTTTTAAAATATTTCATCCGAGTCTTTTTTGACCTTAAACGTCAGAGACATCTACAAGAAGTTCTATTCATTTATATTAAACTTAATAATCCAAATCTTCCTTAATAACAGTTTATTTATTTAGTTCAATAGAATTAATTATCAACTCCATAATAATGAACTTAATACGAGAGAAGTGGTTTATTATGACTTGGTCTGATGTAAAAATCAATGTTGTCAATATTTTAGAACGTGGTAAATGTCCTCATGGACATAAAGCGGGGGAGGAATTTATTTGGTCAAAAGATCGATGGCAAATGTGTTCTTCTGCTTGTCACACTCTGTTTCCCTACGTAACTGGTCTCCAATCGGGGGGAAGTTTTCCTTGGGAAGATGAGCCTGATTCCATAACTATATGCTGTCCTGATTATAAAAATCCAGTTGTCTTCAAAATGACACGAGTTCAACCAAAAGAGTAAATGAAAAAAGTAATTTACAATAAGGAAAGTACAATTGCGTGAAGACTTCATCTAAAACTATCTCCCCCCGAGTTAGCTTAGTATCAGCATTTATGGTTCATACTTCTGTAGAAATTCCATTCTTTATTTTCCCAGTTATTCTCTTATTAGTCGGTAATGATCTCTTTGATACTATTGGGGGGTTTGGCTGGCTTGGTTTAGGCTCACTTGGGACTCTTGGACTTCTTGCAGCAGGATTACCGTCACCAATTTTTGGTAGTTTATCTGATAGATTTCCCCGTGGGGTGATGATGAGTCTTAGCCTTATCATTAGTGCAATAGGATCATTGCTCATTGGCTTCTGGGGCACTTCTTTTTTTGTTGTTGCATTAGGAATCTTAATTATGGGACTGGGAGTGTCTCTTTATCATCCGCCGGGTCTTACATGGGTTTCAGCTGCATTCAGTGATGCTGAAGGTCGTTCTTCTTCTAATTTCAATCAAGTGTTAGCATTCCATAGCGTTGGTGGAACTGTGGGAAGTTCTCTTGGACCTATATCAGTGTATTTTCTTCTTGGGTCCTTTACTTGGAGGCAGATATATTTACTTTGGTCTATTCCGATTTTACTTCTTGCTTTCATTTTTTGGATCTTTATTGGTCGGTACGAATCTCCTATCTTCCCAAAAACACTTAATTTTATCCACACGCCAAAAAATAACTCTAAAGAATCGAATTTGAATAAGAATTTAACTGCCTTGATAATAATATTCTCATTTGTCTTTTTAATGTCATTAACACGTGGTATGATTGGCTTTATTTTGAGTCCGTTTCTTATTGAGGAAAAAAAATTTAAAACCACTGGAGCTGCACTATTCGTGGGACTTTCTCTTCTTTTAGGTGCAACTGGACAAATTTTTGCAGGTATTGCAGGTGATCGCTATAGTGAAAAAAGAGTTCTGGTAATAGCTGCATTTCTTCAAGTATTTGTTTTATCAGGAATTTTCATTGTATCAAATTTAGTTTTTTTATTTACATTTTATCTATCTTTTGCGTTAATTAATTCTACATTCTGGCCAATTACGAACAGTATTATTGGAAAGACAGCAATAAAACGTGGAAAAGCATTCGGTTGGTTTCAAATGATTGCAAATGTGGTGGGGGCAATTGGACCTATAATTGACGGTGTTTTAATTGGCTTTGACCCAAACAGATACCTTATGATCTTTGTGTGTGCAATAATTTTCTCAATACTTGCATTTCTTATCCTTGGATTTTTAAGTCAAGAATCAAGAGAAAACTGAAAATTTCTTCTTATAAAAAGATAATTTGGTTTTTTCCCTTACTCATTACAGGCATTTGAATACGTAAAAGTGTTTATTTTCTTTTTGCAGGTTATTTTTTGAAAATCTCATCCTAATACTCCTTTTGCGAGATAATAATAAAGTTTTAAGGACATTTCTTCTGTTCAGGTAAACACTCCTACATGAATTTCAAAAATGGAATTTCACAACAACTAGATGATTAGTTTGGTTAATGTTAATAAAACTCTAAAAAGATGATTTTTGTATGACTGAGAAAAAATCTAAGGAGTCACTTATTGAAGGGATGATAATCTCTTTATTTGCAGATGAAGGTCCAGAGATACTTTATAATTCGTCTCCTTTTGATGAAAGTGATGCTTTCAGTATGGTTGTTAAAAATTTAACTGCAATTGGAACAGATACCCCTCGTGCATTTGGTGAAATTGAAGTTTATGGTCCTTTGCCAAGCCCTTCGCCAAATCATACCGTAATGGCTTTCTTATTTTCTATCAAGGCTGAGAAATCTACTGATCCGAGAATTGTTCAGTTTGGACGAATGGGCGTCATTTGGACAGTCTCTAATTCAAATATTGCATTAAAATATTCTGGAATTCTCAAAAGAATTTTACGGCGCTTATTTGATTTCTATCACATTACTACAGACGCTGATTTTATGAAAAATGAAATTTTTCAGAAATTTGACGATAAACTTAGAATTAACATTAGTGGAGGTGTCCAAAGCTACTATATTTCAACAGATTCTACTTTAGAACCAGTTTATGAAATAGAATATGTACCCCCTAATGTACCTATAATTTTAATTGATATAGAAACCAAAGATATCAAAATTCTTATACAAGATGAGATCTCCGCTATTAAGAAAAATCAATACCGTCAAATGTTAAACGATCTCATCAAAGAAACGTATTCTGGAATATCATTCAAATATGAGTGGGTTTCTGATCCAATTACTGTAAAAATGCAACTTTCAAAACTTGGATTCGATACAAAATCAGTTATTCGAGAGGATTTTGAAGTACGATTTTTTGGAGAACTCAATCTTAACAAAATTGATACATTTTTCGCCTCTAAATTAGAACCCCAACGGAAGAAACTTTCTCATTACTTGTACAAATCAATTGAATCTCAACGACCAGAAGAAATTAGCAACATTGCTTTAGAGACTGGTTTCTCGCCTGAGCTTATTTCTCATCTTATTGATACGGCAATTAAGAGTGGGCTTTTCCAAGGTGGAAGAAATGAAAATGGAATTTTTTATCCCCCAGAGAAATTAATATGAAAAACTGTTAATCATCATCTTCTAGTAAATCCGTTGTTCCATATAGTCTCTCATAAGATAAAACTATGTAAGAGATATGTTTTCGAAGTTTTTTAACCATTTTTTGTATTGTTTCTTGTTCTGATGGAGCTTTATCCATTTTCACATGGATTTCATGGATTAAATCTGAAAATTGATCGTTAAATTGATTGACAAGAGGAAAGATATGAGGCAATATGAGGATATTTAGTGTAATATTTTCAGATCCTCCCCTCGCAGAAGGTCTATCTAAAGCATAGCCAAAGGATAATGAATTTACTCTTATTCGGGGCCCTAGAATGTACTCGAAAGAAGCAGAAGACTCCTCATCATAGTTTTCCATGAATTGACAGGTGCTAAAGGAGTGATCAGAAAGTTCTACTAGTTTTTGGTAGTTATCACGTAAAATTTCGGGTGTTACAAATATGGGAATGGGTCCATGTCTTTGATCAAAGAACGCAACAACAATTCCTAGTGTGTGTTTGTCTAATGAAGCTTCTACTTCTCCAGAGGAAAGAGTATGAATGTTTTTCATAACTATTTCTTTATCTAATCCAACAAGGGTTTCTTTTCCAAATTTCTTTATTGCTATAGCAGAACCTATTGCGAATATGAGTCCTAATGTTGCTAAAAGTCCGATTACAAATCCTAAATCAAGTCCTCCTTTAGCTTTTCCTTTAAAAGTAAAAGCTAATCGTCCGGTTGGGTCCAATCCTTCCGGAAATGCATTTTCATTCATATTTCCGTCTTGATCCAGGACTGAAATTTGGAATAATATTTGTACATCATTCTTCGGATTAAATGGTAATGTTACACCCCAGTGAGTACTGTTAATCGCTTCCATTGAAGCATTTTGATAGTCTCCATCTTCAAAGTAAGAATATAGTGAGAAGTCATAATACACTGAATTTATCCTTAGCATGTTTGTGGTATTTTCTTCTTCTTGATCAACAGGTTTGAAGTAATAGTAAATAACTATATCAGCTATTCCTGAGCCATATTCTTCGATTTTTGCTATAAATGTTATATTACTGGCGTCATCGTCCCAACTATAAATCACATCTAATATCCTTGGAGGCGCATAATCTCTAACAGTCATGTTAAAACCAGTGAAGACTTGAATTGTGTCACCTGATATTAAATGGGTGCTCTCAACATAAATCCATATTGAAATATTATTATTTAGGTAGCTAATTGGGAAAGTTAATTCAACTATCCAATGGGTTCCATTTGAATTTGCACCACGAAAATATTCTGGAAACTCAAATTCTACATCTGAGATGGGATTCCTAGGATCATCAACAACAATCCAGAACAAGAAGTGCCCTTCAGAGTCAATTATCGGTGTAATACCATACTCAAGTATTCTGGGGCGACTTTCGATTGTAATATTCTGAGATCTAATTGGTGAACCTAAATCAGTCCCATCAAAGGGTATTATTTCAAAATACCAGATCTCTCCATAACTTGTTTCATTAGCTAAAATAATAGTAAAATTGTCATACTCTGCAATGTAACTATTATTTCTGTACCATTTAATCAATGACTGATTGAAGTCGCCATCAATGTCGATATAAGCATACGCAATGGAAATATTTTCATCTTCTACGATGAAAGTTTCGTATTCATGGTTGATAAACTCTAAATTTGATACGTCAGGTGGTTTATTCACTATAAGAATGATTTCGGATGTTGCATTGAGAGACCAATCATCTCCATCGAAAACCCAGAGAACACAAACCCAAATTTGTCCCTTCTGAAGTTCTGATGAATCGATAATCGTTTGATTGTCATAAGCTGCTTCATGGGCTCCATTGACATACCAATGAACCTTAGTACCTTGAAGAACATCTCCGTCAATGTCTGTTTGATTCCAGGATACAATTAAGTTTACATCAGCATATGTCTCTATTAAAGCGTTATTTATTGTAATTTCAATAATAGAGGTTGGTGTGTTTTGTATCTTGATAGTTATTGATGCATAAGGGATACTATAGTTGAATCCATCATAAACACGGATAACTATCCACCAAAATTCCCCTTTATGTGTATAAGTCTCTGTAACATTGGTTTGGTTCGTGAGTGTGTCAATAATAAGTCCATTACGATACCAGTGTATTATCCAATTTGAGCTTTCGTTATCTCCATCAGGATCTTCGAAACTCCAATTAAGAATCAAAGTATCATTTGTAAGAGATGGAGTGGGAGTTAAAAGCACATTAGATGCTTTTGGTTTTGCGTTCAAAATCAACATTAAAGGACTAGTATAATTCAGACCATAATCTTCACTGTCAGAGGGGGAAATAATGACGTAAATACTATTTCCTTTTTGTAGAAGTCCAAGAAGATGAGATAGTGTAGTTTGATTACGAACTTGTGAGATTTCAGTCCCATTCGAGAAATACCACCAAATCTTTGTCAAATTTACCAGTTCAGAATCTCCATCATTATCAAAATAGCCATAAGAAAAGCTTAGATCGTCTTCAATTGTCGGTTTATTGTTTTCCCATGAAAATTCTAGAATTGAAGGAGCACTATTTCCAATAATTATCGTAGAAGAATTGACCCAACTTCCATACAATCCATAATCATCTCTTGGTCTTACTCCAACTTTCCATTGTTGCCCTTTCTGGAGATAAGATGGACCTATAAATGATTTAGTATGAATAGATTGCAATTCCCAATTTCCATTTGAGGGGTTGTATTTGTACCACCTATATTGAGAACCTATGACATTATAGATTGTTGTATAGAGCACTTGTGAATTTATTTCAAGGGTTATGTCGTAAATTGGATCACTTTCCCCTGAATCGATATCATAAACGAGAAGAGAATAGTTTACATAAATTCCATACGTTGCAGAGTAGAAGGTAGAATTAGGATTATTCGCCTGAACCTGAGGAAAACCTAAAAAGGTATTAATTTGGGGTGCAGTATCTCCAATTTGAATTGTTATATAATCCTTTGTATCTACAGTCGAACCATCCTCAGTTCCATCGTTCGGTGTGATTTCTACCCATATTATATCTCCTGCGGTGAAATTCTCACTTGGAAAAGTTAATGTAAATCCACTGTATGATTTAAATGGTGGATTTTGGTGGAATCTCCACCATATAATTGCTGAATTATCAGAATCATTATCTGCATCAAAAAAGTTGTAAGATAATGTGATATTGTCAGAAGTAGTATCTCCACCCGTTAAAAATACATTTTCTACAACAGGTACAGTATTTCTAATATA
>JAEOTI010000057.1 GCA_016839955.1 Candidatus Hodarchaeota archaeon
ATCGATGGTTTTACTTCAGGATGAGAAGTCTCACATAATAAGCAGTAGTATTTGGGCACTGAGATCACCTGAAAAGTTTTAATTCATTTCTCAAAAATATAGAAGTACTCAATCATCATAATATTATTTAGCTTAAGGTTATGATACCTCAATTAAGTCGATTAATAACTGAACAGATAAATGCTGAAAGAATAGGGAATGTACCTGTATTTTCGAATTCAATGAAGATTATTCCCTACTATCGACAAAAAATTCTTATTTTTCAAGTTACCGATTTTAGAAGCTGAATTGTTCATAGTGGATGTTTGAATTAGAAACTTCCATATCGTTTAGAGTTCTCAAAACCAAGTTTGTCATAGGTTTCGGTCCACAAACGAAGTAACTCTTATTTTGTTCTTCACGATCCTCACAGGAACCATATTTATCAAGCATTTCACGGTCTATAAAACCACAATCTTCAGTCCAGCTGTCATCCTCTGAGAGAATATGAACAACTGATAAATTTGGCAAGTCTTTTTTAAGTTCTTCAAGCTCTGTTTTGAAAATCATATCATTTTGCGTTTTTATACCCCAAATAAGGGAGATTTTACGTTCTCTATCAGCTTCTTTTATATAACGAAGCATGCTTAGATAAGGGGTTATCCCGATCCCACCTGCAATAAACACAAGCTCTTCTCCGTTTTTACCAAAATGATTGAAAGTTCCATAGGGGCCGTCTATATATGCGATATCCCCCACATTGACCTTGCTAATCATTGAAGTATAATCACCGACACTCTTGATTCCAAAAGTGAGATGATCCTTCTCAAGCGGGCTTGACGTAAATGAAAATGGGTGTGATTCCTTTCCAAGTGAAGTGATTGTAAGATGACAGTACTGACCTGGTTTGTAATCAATAATTTTCTTCCCATTATTTGAAGCACATTTGAGGGTCCAAACTTCATCATTTTGTTTAATGATTTCAGTAATTTTGTAAGGGTGATGTTTAATTCTAATAGATCTGATAACTTTATGATAAAACCAGAAAAAGAAAGCAGTAAAGTAGTGGATTAAATAAATTGCTCGTAAAGTTGTTGAATAAGTTGTACTATTAGAAAGCATCAAATGTGCTAATAGAATAGTTGTGGCTAAGAGTGTAATGTTATGAATTGATAAATGAAGCGTATAATTCTTCCCGAATTTTTGTCGAATTCTGTTAAAACGGGATTCCATTAAAAATAAAGCACTCAGTACCATTAATAAAAGTAAAGATGCAAATGAAAGTGCACCCGAACGGAAAGCCCATTTATCATGCGTTTGAGCGGAAAATATTGAAAATAACACTAAACCATGAGCAAAGGATAGAGCTAACGAAACAATAGCCATTTTCTTATGAAACTTAAGGATTGCGTCCATACCAAAAGCTTTGTCTAGAAATTTTGGCCGTGCCATTAGTATAAATGAATATGTAAGCCAAACATAAGCGCTTAAACCTGTAATAGCAGAGAAGTAGCGAAGTGGGGGGATTTCAACTGTAAGGAGAGATGTGCTACTTACTAAAAAAACAGTAATAGAAACCAACGGTGAAAGAAAATAGAGAGCCAGAAGGACTGTTTTCTTAATTTTCTTCATGTTAAGACATTCTAATGGAGAGTATTAAAATTGTCAAATCACTTTTTGATAAGTAAGTTATATTCTCCATAACTCAAAATTACCACAATTCTCCCCTTACGACCGATACCAATATTTATGCACTACAACCAATAAAAAGCAATTAGTGAACACTATTAAATCTGAAAAATCCACTATGGAAGCTTTATTCTTGATGAAAAATGTTTAGAAATAAGGGTGGATTATTTGCAAAAGAAATAAACAGACTAGAAAGCTTGTTCTTTTTAGTAAGAATGGAGTACTTTCATGGAAACAATCACTGGACTACTATTAACAGCAATTTTCTTTGTTACTCTAATAATTATTGCAACAGAGAAAATAGACAAAGTTTCAATTACTTTATTTGGAGTTTTGGTCGCTATTATTGTAGCTTCGATAACAGGTTTAATTGATGATCTGCATATTGTATATCAATGGTTTGATCTGGAATTAATAATGACAATCGTTGGTGTTACCATTATTATGGAGATGCTTAAATCATCTGGACTTTTAGAAGTATTTATTCTTTATATTTTGCGAAACATTAGAGGCTCATTTTATGTTCTCGCTATGATACTTTCTTTGTCTGTGATCGTGCTAAGTATTATGATCACCAACGTACTTGCCTTGATAATCGTATCTTCCATAACAATTCTCATTTCCCAGGTAGGAGAATTTAACCCAAAACCTTTACTATTTTTGGAGCTGGTATATTCAAATCTTGCAGGTATGTTAACGCCAATAGCATCATATACTGCTGCTTATGTTTCTTTAGAGCAAAATTGGTCCTATTTAGATTTCATTCTACTCAGCCTTCCATTCGTTATTATTATGGTGCTTTTAACCATTCCCATTACCTACATCATGTTTAAAGACACTTTTCTTGATATGAAGGATAAGGAAACTTCATTTGGTGTAGAATTACAACGTTTGATGAAAACTATTGACCCCTGGAGTTTTGTTGATTCACGAAAGGATTTTTACAAGGCATCCATCATTTTTATCCTTGTAACTGTTTTTCTTGCGGTTGGTACATCATTAGGGTTGAGTGTGGATATTATTTGTATCAGTGGTGGAATTGTAGTATTGATTTTCTTCTCTAATCATGTTGAGTCATTCATCAAAGCCATTGATTGGCCCATGATATTTTTCCTAACTGGTATTTTTATCATGTCAGGATTAATTCAGTTAACAGAACTACCTTTATTATTAAACGAGCCAACACTTGATTTAATAGAAATTTCTCCTGGTTTAGGCATTATAGGTTTTAGCTGGGTCCTTGGTGCTCTCACTAGTATTATCGAAAATATACCTTTGATATTCTTATTACGACCCTTGATTGACACAATCAGCTTTTCGACAAACGCACATATCGTGTGGTGGGCGATTCTTGCAGTAGTTAATATCACTGATTCTGTTGTTCTTATTAGTAGTGTGAAGGGGATTTACATTATGGAGATGAGTAAACGAGAGGGCATACCTATAACGTTTAAGGAATATCTTCGGTACGGTTTCGTAATAACAGGGACACATTTAGCTGGAATGGCCATTTATATAATCGTATTACTTATGATATAAGTTCTAATACGAAATAAGCTAAGTTTATCAAAAGTAGTGAATGTTAGATTTATTTGTACATTAAAGGTGGGATTCTCATGGATGATACTCAAAAGGAAATAGATAAAGCTGATGAGCATATTTCAGCAGGTAATTACGAAAAAGCAGCGAAGGCTTACTTAAAAATCGCTAAAAGCATTGTAGAAGATGAAAAAATTATCAAACTTTTATCCAAAGCATATTCCGCCTCAAAAAATACACAAAGACCAATGTTCATTTTTGAATTTGCTGAAGCATATTTTTCTAAGTTAGTGCAGGTAGGAAATCAGGAAAAGATAGAAGAACTAATACCAGAGTATTTTGAAGTTTCAAGTAAGCTTATTGCTCAGAGTGAATCCTCCAAAGTGGAAGAAAGAATAGAAATACTTCAATGGACACTTGAATTACATAAAATTGCTGGTGATCAGGATGGAGCGCACGAAATCAGCTTAATACTCGGTGATGAATATTTTGAGTCTGGAAAACAGTTTTTATCAGCAACTCATCTAGTAGGTAAAGAGGAGAAATACAACAGGGGGATTGAGCTCTATAGTAAGGCAATTGAGACATATAAAGACGTGATTCTGAATTCTCACTCTCTTGATAGAATATTAAATGTAAAAATTGACAAAATAGCTCGTTTCATTGATATTAACCGAATTACAGAAGCTATTGAAGATACAGCAAATTTAGTTAGATATTTCGACGATCATAATCCTGAAATTCATCCTTATCCCAAAAAAATCCTCTCTCTCAAAATTGCAGATCTTTTAGCCAACAAAAGTTTGGAGAAGGCCCGTAAACAGATAAAAATCGCTTCTGTTCTGCAAAAAAGCGCTGTAGCTGGTTTCGAAGAAGCAGGAGAATATCTGAAGTTAACTCAATATATGTGGACCCTTTCACAAATCGTTGATGAAGACGATGAGTTAGATCATTTCAAAGAATTTTGTGGAATTACTTTTGAGATGGCGGTAAAATATGACGTTCAAGAAATCATAGCAACAATCTTTGCTTATTTAAAAGAAATTGGAGACAAAGAATGTGAGAGCATTATCAACTCACGTATGTTGCTAGTTAAGAAGGGAAGTATAGAATTTCAAAATCATCGGGGTGTAAGTTACTTAACCTTGAGAACCAACTTTGCTAAAAAGATTGATAATAAAGAGATCGTCTTTGATGTTGCAGATTACTTGTTTAATTATGGAAAATCAATGTATGAGAAGAAATTACGGAAACAGGCAATTCCCTACCTTGAATTTGCAGGAAAAACATGGTGGGATCTTTCAGAAAATTCAGAGGAATCAAAACAAGTTGTTAGTTTCTTAGAAAGCACAGTCTCCCTTTTTCTTAATGAAGGAAAACTGGAAGAAGCTGCAAATAACTTAAAATCCATTGTGGATCTTCAAACATACTTTGGAGATTTTCAAAGAGCAGGTGAGGCTTCATTAAGATTTGCTATTACATTAGGAGAAAGTGATAAAACTGAGCTTGAATTGGAATTCCTGGAAAGATCCTTCATTAACTTTAACAAACAAGAGTCTACAAGTAAATTGATTGAAATGCTTGATCATACTATCCAAAGGTTAGACTCCTTTTTGAACCAGGATCCAAAGCTAAAAGATTTTAGAATAAGTTTTCTTGACTTGGCTAAGAAAACAGCTGTTTCTATTTCAAAAGAAAAGCAATGTGAGTTGTTATCAAGTATAACATTCAAAGCAATCAATAGCGATCTCATAGACCTAGCAGTTGCCTGTGCTAACGAAACTTTCGAAACTTACAAGTCTTATAATATTCAACTTGCTG
>JAEOTI010000304.1 GCA_016839955.1 Candidatus Hodarchaeota archaeon
GAAACTCTGTCTCCTTCAAACGATTCAATACACGATGTTGGGCAATCGCATTGGTGTATCGGGCTTTCCCAATATTAACTTGATAGCGTGTAAGGCGTTCTGCTAGCCCCCAATTGTAAGTAAACCGAGCTGTCCCCACATGTTTGGTCAGCAAGGTCTTTTGGACATTATTTGGGGCTAATTCATACAGGTAGGCCTGCTGCACCAACATTTAGTGAATCCCATGACTATCACAGCCTTTCTGATTTTTAAACCCTTAAAACGGACAGGTGAGTAAATGTTTTATTAATGGAAGATTTGTAATATTAGTATAGTTTTTCTATTTTAACATTTAATCTACCTGAGGTGTTGTTAGTGAAATTAAAACAAGAATATAGAGCAAGTACAAGTATTGTTGCAGATTTTCGTCGTTGGCGAACCAATCTGATTGATTCAGCAGACACATTAAAGGAAATCATAGATAAAATTGGCATTTATGTACGTAAAAGCCTAGAGGACCAAAATTTACCTTCAGAGGATTTTAAAGAACGGTTTACACAAAATGACGATTTGGTCAGAGAAGCACAGAAAAAACTCTATTCATTAGATGAAATTTTTACTGCGATTGCTGGTTGCGAATTTATTGACAAAGTGGAGATAAATATGGATGATTCTACTGTTTCTAAACAAATTAAATTACTACAACACTTTTCTTCAGTAAGTGAAAGTTATGCGAAATCTGTTCTTCGTCATATGAGATATTCTGAAGAATCTTCCTTAATACCAAAAAATGATCTTCTTTCAGCATTTATTGAATTAGAAAAAGGAAATGAAGAGACTCAAAAGGAAATCACTACGCTTATTGCTAATCTTGACTCTGTTTACAAACAGGCAGAACAGTTAGGTGAGAAAAAAGTAGCATAACCAGTCAAAATGACTAGTTATGTCAGGAACAAGATCTTATTCAATAACGGGAGTTCCACATTCAGTACAAGTTAACGCTCCAGGTGGTAATTCAGCTTTACATCGGGCACATTTCCATTTGGATTTCTTTTCCCAAGCACCCCTTGCCCTCTTTTTTACTTTTCTTTTCTGGTCCTTGGGTTGAGTTGCTTTTCCGGTACCAATTGCGGCGGTACAGCATACAAATAAAGAGGCAACTGCACCAAAGGCAAATGGAGCCATATCTTCATTTTCTAAAATTTCAGCAGACAATGATAAGAAGTAAATCAGGGCTATAGCGAGTGAAATACCAAAAATTGCTGCAAAAGCACCTGGAACAGGATGTTTAGCACGAGCTCCAGCAGCGAGTCCACTTATAGCCCAAACAATCAAGACTCCAATGAAGTAAGGAGAAATATCACTTAAATCATCAAGTCTGATAACCTGATATAACCCGTCCATTAATCCTTCGTACCCATCTTCCCAAGCTGACGATAATTTGTCCTCAGAACTATACCTTAGAGCGGATACAACTTCCATTAGGACAAGCCCTATTGTTAAAACTTGAATTCCATTAATGATTGGATTCGTCCGAACTGCTTCCGACATAATACCCCTTCCGCATTATAGTGAAAAATGAATGAATAAGTACTATTAGAACACTTTTATTACACTAATTCTTATTTGTTTATAGGTTCCTATTACTCTACATAAAGGATTTTCAGGAGAGATAATCCTGACAGTCAACCAATCACCTCGATTGAATGAATATTTCCATAAACTGGATGAAACGGTAAATAACGTTTATCGAATTGCTGAAAATGCAAGAAAACAGGGACCAGATCCAAAACCGGAAGTAGAGATACCATTAGCAACAACAATGGCAGAACGTGTAGAAGGTCTTGTTGGACCCGAAGGTGTTGCCAAAAAAATCGAAGAACTTGCGGTAAAAGGTTACTCTTCACTTTTAATAGCGATTAAGATTGCACAAGATATTATTATGGAACGTTATGATGGGATATCTCTACCAGAAAATATTGCTGAGCAGGGAATCAGGACTGGAATAGCAATTATTACCAATGGAGTTGTCTCAGCGCCATTAGAAGGAATTGCTTCCGTAAGAATTCAAAAAGAAGGTCATTTAGCTATTAGTTTTGCTTCACCAATTCGTGGAGCGGGAGGGACAGCACAAGCAATGTCTGTTGTATTAGCTGAACTAATCCGAAAACACCTAAATCTGGTTAAATATCGTCCAAATAAGGCAGCTATTGAACGATATGTAGAAGAAATAAATCTCTATGAAAATATTAAGAATTTACAATACCCAGTCTCTGATGAAGGGATTAGAATTGCAGTAAGAAACCTTACGGTGCAGATTGATGGTGAACCCACCGAAAAACAAGAAGTAACAGCAAACAGAGATATTCCAGAAGTATTAACAAATCGAGTTCGAGGGGGAATGTGTCTAGTTCTAAATGATGGTGTAGTTGGACGTTGGAATAAAACGCTCAAGACAATCGATGAGCTCAAATTAACGGGATGGGATTGGTTAAAGCAGGTTTCAAAAGCGTCAAAACACCCAATTGATGAAGAATCTTTAGAAGAAGTTTCAATTGATTCAGATCCTGATGAAGAGAAATATGTGGATCCAGAATTTAAGTTTGTTAGCGATGTTATTGGGGGTCGCCCAATTTTCTCCCATCCTTCCCAAAAAGGTGGATTTAGACTTCGGTATGGGAGAAGTAGAAATACAGGGTTAGCAGCAGTTGGTGTTAATCCTGCAAGTATGACAATTTTAAGATTTTTAGCACCAGGAACTCATATAGTTACTGAAAGACCAGGAAAAGGAAGTATAGTAACTCCAATATCAACAATAGAAGGACCACTTGTACTATTAGAAGATGGGTCTGTTTTACGAGTAAATACCGTAAAAGAAGCAAAAAAATTGATAGCTCATGATCTAGTTAAAGAAATTATTGAGCTAGGAGATATTTTAGTAAGCTTTGGTGAATTTGTCGAAAATAACAAAGATTTACTTCCCAGTGGATATGTAGAAGAGTGGTGGGCTCAAGATGTAAAGAAATCTTTGTCTAAAAATCCAATACCTCTAGAAGAAGACTCTGATAGTTCATTACCCGCATTTACGCATCTTAAAGAAATGATCAACTCCCCTCTTCACTATTATCCCACGGTAAAGCAAGCTATTGCAATTTCGATAGCAATGGATGTACCATTACATCCAAAATTTACACCCCATTGGTACGAGCTAACACTAGAAGAGATTTGGGATTTACGTAAGATTGTGAAAGAAAATGTTAAAGGTTTACTTAGTACAGAGAGTTTCTTCTTTAACTACAATGAAAACTTCAAAAATTACTTAGAAACACTTGGAGTCCCTCATAAACTTGAAAATAATACTATTCAGATAGAAGATTTTTGGTTAGCTATCTATTATGGGCTAATACTAGATAAAGAGATCGATATTAACCAAATAGCAAATTTAGAATTATTTAACAAATCTAGAACAATTATAATTAGAAGAAAAGCACCAATTAGAGTGGGTGCGCGCTTAGGGAGACCTGAAAAAGCAAAAGAACGGAAGATGAAACCCCCAGTTCATGTATTATATCCGATTGGAAATAGTGGTGGACCACAAAGGAATCTAGTTAAGACATACCGACAAAGAAGAAAATTCTTAGAAGTACAAATCCAACATCGGAACTGTCCAAAGTGCGGATATAAATCACATAGCCGCATATGCCCTAAGTGTTCAGCTGAAACAAAGGAATATTACATTTGTAGGGGGCCTGATCCCCATATTTCTGAAAACGAGCTATGTGAAACTTGTAGTCTTCCATGCAATTTGTATTCCCTTCAGGAAGTTGATTTTGTCTCTGAATTTGCTACTGCTTCAAAGAAAGTTGGCGGGAGTCTAGATATCGTAAAAGGCGTCAAATTACTTATGTCAAAAGCTAGAACACCTGAACCCATCGAAAAAGGTATCCTTCGGGCTAGACATAAAATTTACACCTTTAAAGATGGCACTTGTCGGTTTGATATGACAAACGCTCCACTAACCCATTTTAAACCAAGAGAAATTGGTGTTTCTACTCGAAAACTCAACCAACTAGGGTATGAACACGATATTAGGGGAGAATTCTTAGAATCCGATAACCAAGTAGTAGAGATTTATCCTCAAGATATTATTGTGAATATAAAAGCGTTAAAATATCTTTTTCGGGTATCTAAGTTTATCGATGAGGAATTGCAGTTAATCTATGGTAGAGAACCTTATTATTGTGTTAAAACACCTAATGATCTGATTGGAACTTTTGTTATTGGATTGGCTCCTCATACATCTGCGGGTATAATAGGCAGGATAATAGGTTCTGTTACTGCCGAACTTTGTTACGCTCACCCTTGGTGGCATGCGGCCAAGAGAAGGAATTGTTTCACTTATGATCAAGAAATAATTATTTGGGATAAAATAGAAAAAAGAGTAATTGTTCAGTCTATAGGCAAAATTATTGAGGATCTTATCAAAAATGGTGCAGCTCAACAAGTTGTAGATGATTTTGGTACTATTGTTGTTAAAAACAATTTTCCTAATTGGCAAGTTATCAGTATAAACCCTAAAACCTTAATACCAATATATCAATCCATCAAACATTGGATTAAAGGACTAAGCACCGTTTGGCTACAAATTAGCACAAAAACAGGTCGTACATTTACTGTAACACCAGACCATCAAATGTTGATCTGGAATGCTTCAAAACAACAACTCTTACGTAAAAGGGCTTCTGAGTTAAAACTCACAGACCAAGTTCCAGTATTCACAGAATTGACCTTCCCCGAAATCCATGCTCCTTATGAAGTAAATATTCTACAAGAATTTAGTGAAAAGTTACCCAATACAGAAAAATTTCAAGAATTTAAACAACAAGTTCGTTTAAGATATGCAAAAGAATGGATTAAAGAAAAACTTCGGATTTTCATCAAAAACAAGCTTATATTACCTGATTTTAAGGATCTTCGACAATACAGTAATCACTTTAAATTATATTTTAAATCAAAAATTCCTAAAAAACCATATAAGCACATAATGGACCCAGATTGGTTCAAATCTATCCCCTTAAACCATTTAGAAGTCTTACAAAAAGAAGGGGTTTTTAAATGGAATGAAATACCGAAAAATACTTCTTTAGGTATGGCTAGAAGTGATTTAGAAGTAAAGCCTTACTTAATTATTGGAGAAGATTTCGCTCGAATTTTAGGTTATTTTATTTCAGAAGGTCATATTCGCGATAAATATGGTACCAATCAACTAAATATTGCAGTAACCAACCCTTTTCTAAAGGAACATATAGAAACATTATTAGAAAATTTATTTGAGCTGAAACCATCTCATATAGGAGTCGAACTCATTCTTAGTAGTAAAATTCATAGTTATCTTTTTGCTTACGCATGGAACACAGGATCACGAGCTCTCAATAAACGTATTCCCAATTTCGTATATACATGGCCAAAACAACTACGATTACATTTGATATCTACATTAATCGATGGCGATGGGTCCATACTAGAAAATCCCCCACGAATTACTTTATATACTGCAAATAGAGAATTAGCTATGGATTATTGCACACTTTTATGCAGTATTGGTTTATTCACCAGTTTTCATAAGGCGAAAGGTGGGCGATATGGTAAAGCGGTTTTAGAAAAATATGAACGCTTAGGGAAGAAACCAAAGGAGAATAATCCACTATATCATGTAGTTTTGAATAAATCAACAATTACTCGTAATTTAGATTATCAATTTCTGCAACATCCCGAAAAAAGAGATAAATTTTTGAAAATAGCAGACGTTGCACCTCCTCAAAGAGATGTATACAGGAAATTAGGAGAAAAAATGCTTTTAGACCCTATAAAAAGTATTGAACCAAAACAAACAGAAGAACCTAGCTATTGTCTTGAAGTTTCTTGTAAAACTAAAGATCAAACATTCCATAATTTAACTCTACATGGTATTAATTTGGTTATTAGTCAGTGTGATTCGGATGAAGATGCTATTTTTCTTCTTATGGATGCATTACTTAACTTTAGCCGCGCTTTTCTTCCTGCCACACGTGGTGGTCTCATGGATGCTCCTTTGGTTCTCTCTTCTCATTTAGAACCAAAAGAAGTTGACCCTGAAGCTTTCAATGTGGACACAAGCTGGTCATTCCCTTTAGAGTTTTTCCTCACTACTTGGCAACGACCTAGCCGAGCAGCTAAAGAGATAGATTATCTTTTACAAGCTCAAGCTAGACTCGGTACTCCCTTACAATATGAGGGTTTCGGTTTCACACATTCCACTGATGATATTGCCGCGGGTCCTGAAGTCACATTATATAAGCAGCTAGACACAATGGTTGAAAAAGTTAATGAGCAGATGGCCATTGCAAAAAAAATAAGGGCTGTAGACGAAAATGACGTTGCTAAAAGAGTTCTAGATTCTCATTTTTTTAGAGATATGGCCGGAACACTACGTGCATACGCCTGTCAGACTTTTCGTTGCCTTAAATGTAACCGAAAGTACCGAAGAATCCCTCTTCAAGGTCAGTGCCGTTGTGGTGGCAAAATCACGTTAACCGTGTATCCTGAAAGCACTAAAAAGTATTTATCAATAGCTCAAAACCTCGATTTTGAATATAAAATTCCTGAATTTGCTCGTAGTCGGATTAAACTTTTAGAATTAGTTCAGGACCAAATGTTTGGTGGTGATGAAAAACAAAAACAGTTGGATGGTTTTTTTGGTAGAAAATTTGACGATTTAGAAATGCAAAAAGACCAGTCACGAACTTAGACTATTTCTTTATCTTCTTATTACAATTACTTCTTCCAAAGGATTAAGAAGAATGGAATTATCATTTTCATTGGTTATTGAGAATGACTATTCCTCGAGTTGACGTTAGGAGTGAGTTATCAGTTGAAGATGTAATGAAAAAAAAGCTCATTTCTACACCTGGAGATACACCAATAACTGCTGTGGCTAAATTAATGACGAACCACAAGCTAAGTGCGGTTTTAGTTGGCCCTGATGCCATTATTTCTCGAGGAGATATTATAACCCGCGTTATTGCCTTTGCCCAGGATCCAGGTGTCGTTAGTGCGAAGGACGTTTGTTCTAGACCATTAATTACCTGTCCAAAAGACACTCCTCTTGAAGATGCTATGGAACTAATGGCGAAAAATAGAATTGAACGATTAGTTGTGGTTGACGGAAATCCACCTTGTCCTATTGGAATTCTAACAGCTAATGATATTCTCAAAGTTTCACCTAGTCTTTTAGCAATAAAAAGAGAAGTTTGGCTACTTTGGGAAGCCAGAGAAGAAGAACCTGAAATTTTTTCAGGTCATTGTGATGATTGTAAAGTTTATGGTCAATTACGGATTGTTGGCGGTTATGCATTATGTGAGTCATGCCTAGAAGAGCCTAAGCCTGAAAGCGACGAAAAATACATTTAAAATATCTACTCTTCTAAGATTCGTGAGTCTCCTGGGATAAAACTAATTATTTCATTTAAATCTAAGGCTCTGACAAAACGTTTTTCCATTTCATTAGCAGACTTTGAGAAAAAGTCCCGAATAAATTTAGCTATTTTACTCTTCGAATTGTCTCCGGGCACAAGTGTGAGATGATATTTCGTTATTGGTTGAATTGCATCCACTTGACCAGCAATGATTTGTGCCCAGTTCTCTGAAAAAGAAACACCAATACACAAGGATAAAAGGACATTAGAATGCATAGTTCTTTTTCCTCTAACAATTGCTCCCCCTTTTGGTACATATTCACCAGAAGGTGCTGAAAAGGATACTTGAGTTCCCGGTACATGATAAACATCTATTGCACCGATACCTCTCTTCCAGGCTCTAGAATAAGCGCCTGCGATAATTGTTGCATTTTGAAGGTCCTCTTCCTGCAGTTCTTTATCAGAACTGTTAATCAATAGTATTGTATGAGGGGCCCCTTGAATTTCCGCATGAAAAAATAAATCTTGATTCGATAATCTGTTCCTAACTAATTCTTCGTTCGTACGAGCATCTCGGCCTGCAATTACCAAAAACCCATTTATTGTTCTTGTCCAATGATATTTTTCATACCATCTTCTAGTTCGTTTTAAGAGTTTAATTGAATCTTCTTCTACTAACTCTGACTTTTTCTCCTTTACACTTTCTAATTGCGATTTAATGTCAGAAATAGCTACTTTAGCAGCAGGTACTTTACGTTCTGCTTTTTTTGCTAACAAGTAATATCGTTCGCCGATTTGATAAGGAGATTCTTTCAAATCCACAAGAACTGGAGTCCCTTGAATAAGAATTGAGATTTTTCCTTTTGTTGTATCGATCTCGTTGAATAAATGTGCCGAATCAATTCCTTTCTTTTTTCCCAATTCAATTTTTCCTCGAATTTCTTCCCAGGTCGTCCCATCTCGTCGAGCATTAACAATAGTTTTTTGCAATTCCTCTATATGATGAGCTACTAGATGGATAGCTTCACCCTTATTCCTATATTTTATAACTTCTTCTTTTAGTTGTACTAAGTGAGATTCTTGTTTTTCTAAGGTTTTTTTTAATTTTTTCATCTTAGAATCTTCAGTAGTAATAATTTCATGACTTAGTGATTCTTTAGGAGTGAAAAATTCATCTAAAGCCTTATTAAATGTTTTAAATTGTTTTAAATTTCCAGTAACTGAATGAAAGGGTATTGGATGAACTGATTGGGGGGTATTGTTATTATCTTCAACAATAATTGGATTTAAACTTTTGAAGTCCTCTTTTAATGAATAAATCGACTCTGATAAATTATTTAACAATGATTCAGATATATTTGAAACTTTAATTGACGAATTAATCTCTTTTCGTGCAACTATTTCATTTACAAGCTCCCCTCCTCCTCCAAACTGTAAAGCTAGAGCTTTTCCTAGCCCCGAATTCTTATCTACTTCTGTTTGAAACTTAACAAGGTCTTCCTTTGTTATATCAAGAAGAAATTTTCCCCGAAAAGAGGGTGGAAAAGCGAATTGCTTTCCAGGGAGTAAATCACGGTCTCGCATCTTTCTATACCATAGTGCGTAAATAACTTTTCTCGATGAGTCTAAAACTACGATATTTCCTTTCCCAAATATTTCTATCACAATTTCATAATCAGTTTTTCCAGTTAGATTGATGACAACAATTCTATCTGTATTATACTGATTTATACCCGTAATTCTTGTATTCTTGATATGTTTTCTAAGAGCAAGGAGCTTATTGCTTGGTCGTTCAGGAGCTTTGCGTTTATAATTAGTTAAATGAATTCTAACACCGGGTTCTACAAGAAGATCTTGAGATCCCTGAAAGGTTCTGATTTTGAATAGATATATTTTCTCAGAAACTTGATAGATGTTTTTAATCGTACCAGATATTAGTATATCTTCCAATTCACCAATACAAGCATGAACATCAAGACTTGACATTGCTTGCTTTGATTTCATAATAACCTATTCCAATCTCACTAATCAGATGTCCTATTTTAAAAGTTATAACAATTCTATCGACGTTTCCGAATTCGTAAAAAGTAGAATGAAAAATAGGATAATCCAAAGGCAATCATCGGTAAACTAAAACCAATGATTATGAGTGCAGGAGTAATATCAATTGTCCCTTCTTTGGGGCCTGGACCTTCATCTTCTATTCCAGTTTCAGGCTGATAATCAGGTTCATCAACTCTAATATTCCAAGAATTACTTGATACAGTGGTTTTTGGAGCTCCATCTTCTGTTTGATAATTAATAACAAATGCAGAAATAGTTGTTTCTCCTGTTCTCATGACTTTCAATGTTATCCAGAATGTTAATGTTTCATTAGGAAGAATGGAATCCCAGACATAGCTTACATTATGTGAATTCGTACCATTGTAGAAAATTGAAGAGTTCTCAGCTTTTGCAGTTGAGTTTACTATTATGAAATCTTCCATGAATTTATGATTGAATGTCAAATTATAGAACGGTTCATCGTTTAAACTGTTAATAATGGTTAAAGAGAAGTTTACAGTCTCATTTACATACCAGTTAAACGGTTTAGGTTCATCTATGGCATATTGGTATACATTAAGGTCTTCTGCAGCAGGATTTGAAGAGTTTAGGGAATTTGATCCTAAATTAGACCCTACAGATCCTATAGATAAAAATAGAAGGCAAAATAGGATGCTGATAGAAAATAATTGCTTCATTGAGACTATACGCACTCCAAGTCTTTCTAACGATCTGTGTTGCTTTAGAGATTTTCGACTGAAAATATTATTGCAGCTTTGTTAATACGTTGAAAAAAGAATATTTTCTTTTTTAGGCAAAAAAGGATTGCTATTTGCTTACCGTTTTTTGGATAAATATCCAGTTCTATTGACAGATATTCTTATTTTCCGAAGTAGTAGCCTTCTGTCTAGATACTGTCATTTGGTCCATGATCAAAGGATTATAAGAAATAATTTTTTTAAAATATCTGTTCC
This sequence comes from Candidatus Hodarchaeota archaeon, assembly GCA_016839955.1. The sequence goes on from JAEOTI010000304.1 coordinate 10,451, forward strand.
AATGATTATTAAGCCTGGAAAAGATAAATTCATCCATGTTTTAGAAAAGAGTTGTTTTTAAAACGGGATATAGTCACGCTGGCAAAAAAGAAATGTTAAGATGCATCCCTGTTAAAGAAAAATCCCAATGATCCACTTTTTGGGGTAAAAAGGTGGTTATTTCATGCATCTTCAATCACACTCCGGTTTCTGATGTCGAACAGGAGATGGGAAGGTATTTCTTTGCTATTTCCCTATATAGAGACTAAGAACCACTCAACTGTCCTAATGGGGAAACCATCCAAATTACAACAGATGGATAGCTATTTAGAAATAGAAAATTATAATGAAAGAAACGGTTGACTAACAAACCAGCACATTAGGATGCTCTTCATACTACCTAATTAAAAAACCTTAATTAAGTATTAAGTTATGGTTCAATTAGTTAAGAGCAAGGGTGTGGATGCAGATGGAATTTCTGTCACTTTTTTGGACCGCAGTTTTAATTTTATCAATTATTGGGATAGGTCTGCTCTTAGTTACTAGTGTTATCGTTATTTTTTATTTAATGGCCACTGGAAAAAGGTGGGACTAAGTAGAGTAACAACAGAAAATATGAAACGGTTACGCTTCAATATTAAGCGACAAAATAAAGGGTTAGTATCTTTTGCGTTTTAGATAGCCTTAATTGAGATTACACGAAAGATTAAATTTCAATTCGTTGATTTCTAAAAATTGAGACGAGTTCACCACGACTTAAGAGGAGAATTCCGGCTTTTTCAGCGAGTGACCTCGCAGAACTGGAGAATTGATTTGCTACAAGCATACCCTGATGGACATTTGGTCGGGCATCTTTTACTACTTGTTCAAACTGCAAGATGACATTAACACCACAAGTCCGGCCCCAGTCTTTTAGTAATACACCTATCTGAGGACTTTCAGACCCAGAAGAGAGAAGAAAATCGAATTCATGGTTCCCAGAGTTACCAGGGATAGAGACAGATTCCTGAACGGAAAATGATTTCCATTGGAAGAACGTCCGGATTAAATCTCGTAATTGAACTTCATTGAGATCTGATTTGGGTTGATTTATCTCCGACATTTCTCACCCTTATAACTACTTTATATATGAATGATTTAAATATTCCGACAAAAATACGCTATACCAATTTTACGACGATTCAAAGTTCAACATACTCTCAATTAGAGATCAAAATTGCGATGGTTAGACACAACCCCAATTCCTTAACTCATTAGATAAAGATCCTTCTCGAACTATTTTTGGAGGTTGAGAAGTAAGATCTATAACTGTGGAAGGTAAAAATGACATCTTTTGGTCTGTTCGGATAACAAGATCTCCTTGTTCTAGACTAAAATCTTCAAGAATTTGTGTGAGAGAATTACTCTTACGCCCTGATAAATTTGCACTGGTTCCGATTAATGGTATTCGATAGGTATCAACAAAATCTGAAGTCCGATAATTAGCTGGGAGAATGCGAAAAGCAATCTTATTAGGGTGATTTTTGTTTAAATTCGTAGCAAGATGTCCATTCTGGGGAAGGATTATACTTAGGGGACCTGGAAAGAAATGATTGATGAGAGGGATAAACTCATTTTTAAGCATAGCAAACAACGATAACGTCTTTTTGGAAACAATAACAGAGAGAGGATCGTCCATAGACCTTTGTTTTAGGCTGTAAACCCGACTTACTGCTTTTTTGTTTCTAGCATCTCCTCCCAGCCCATATAATGTATCAGTAGGAAAAACTACAACTCCATGATTTAGAACCGTATTTCTAATCTTTAGAAAAAGATTGACATCATCTAGAGTAGTAATAGTAGGCTCCAAAGAGTTTCCCCAAATAATTACAGGATTTATTTCCCGTTTTTAATGTTTGCAAACTTTTCAGGAGAAGAATCAACCAAATTTTCACTCTGTTTATAGAAATAGCTGTAAGAAGGTGTTTTTTCCAATAACTTGTCCATCTCTTCTTTACTCATCTCATAACTTTGTTCAAATGAAGGGAAGGAACCTTCTGAAACTTCATTCTTATAAGATGTTAAAGCTTCAATAATGTTTTCACGCAATTGGGCAAAAAACTTAACGAACTTAGGTTTAAATCCATCAAATAGTCCCAAAATGTCTTGGGTGACCATAACTTGACCATCACAATAAGGGCCAGCCCCAATACCTATTGTTGGAATAGATATTCTCTCAGTAACAATTTTAGCTATTTGGTGGGGAACACACTCCAAAACAAGGAGAAATACTCCACTTTCTTCCAAAATACGAGCATCCTCAATCAAGCGCCGAGCGTCAGTTGCAGTCCTCGCTTGAACTTTATAACCTCCTAATTTATGGATTGATTGAGGTGTTAGCCCTAAATGACCACATACAGGAATACCCGCATTTAAAATAGCAGTAATGTTATCTTTCATTTCTCCTCCTCCTTCTAATTTTACTGCCATAGCTCCTTCTTTTATAAAGCGTCCTGCATTTTTTACTGCGTCTTGAGTACTAACTTCATAGCTCATAAAAGGCATATCACCTATAATGAATGCTTTTCTTGTACTTCGAACAACTGCTCCGGTAAAACGAATCATATCATCCATTGTTACTGGAATGGTGTTTTCATAGCCTAACATTACATTACCAGCGGAATCACCGACTAAAATTATATCAATCCCTATACTGTCTATAATTGAGGCCATTGTGGAATCATAAGCAGTAAGCATGGTCAGTTTTCGACTATTTTCTTTAGCATTCAGGATATCCAGTATTGAAGTACGCAAAAAGATCACACTCAAAATAAGTTAGCTAACAGCGGCAGTGGATACAAAAACACAAAGAATATATTCATAACTATTTAGTCTTATAATTAGTATATGATAGTTTAAATAGGTATATTGATACCTCAAAAAAGAGGAATAGAGGTTTTTAATCGCCAGAAAGAACAGTATTTGGTTTATAAAAAACTGTATGTATTTATATTCCCCATTGGGATTATTTTGACGTATATCTATTAAGGCTGTTATTTGAAATAATGTTATTTGGAGATGATTTTTCTTGGTAGTTCGAAAACTCCAGAAAACGAGTGCGAATACTTTTTTCGTAGCACTCCCAAAAGATTGGGTTCAAGAACATGAACTGAACCCTAGTGATGAACTTACCGTTCAAAAAAGTGGGGAATATCTGTTAGTCTATCCAACAAATCCTAAACATCCTATAATAGCCCAAATAGAAATTAAAGAAAGCCCCCACTTGGAACGAGATTTATTATCAGCTTATCTTGGAGGATATGACATCATCAGAATTGTCCCAGGAGCAGGTGAAGTCAAGATCAAAAAATCTCAACAAATTCGAAATCAAGTAAGGAGCTTACTTGATGGTCTAAAAAATAACGTGGATTCATCAGATCTAATTGAATATGAGTTCTTTTTTCCTTTGGATCAGTTAAAACCAGATCAGGATCTCAAAAAATGTTTCGACATGGTAATTGAAATGGTTCGGGACTACTTCACTGCATTAGAAACAGGAAATCAGGCACTTGCTGAAAATATTTCGATACGAGATGCTGAAGTAAATCGTACGTATTTTCTCTTAGTTCGAATGCTAAGGACATTCATTGATGATCCAACCCAACGTCCGCCCCTTACACCAACTGAATGTCTTGATTTTCGAATGGTTGCTGCTTTTGCAGAAGAATTAGGCGATAAAGTCTCAGAACTATGTAATTTGATATCAAATGGTACTCATGATAAAATTATGATCTCAAAAACCATAAAATCTCTATATGAGGAGATTTTTAGCATTACAAACGGACTGATAGAAGCTTTTATAACTCATAAGGAAGAAGACGCAGTTAAACTTAAATCAGAAGTTAAAAACCTAAGAACTGGTTTAACTAAAATTAACGAAGAAATTTCTCTAATTTTACATAACTTTTTACAAAGATTCTTTGATATTTTGGACGATATTGCGGACCTTTGCACATAAAATAGTGTCTAAGTTAATATTTTAGCAAACAAATTGTAATAACTATCGTTTTCTCTTATCACGTATGAAATAGATAAACGTACAAAATAATAGTCCAAAAAATATTTCAGAAAACCCAAGTGACCCCTGAACTATCTCTATTAATTGACTTTCAGCCAATTCTTTGTTTATCCAGACAGATAGGCCTAATGAGGAATTGATTGCATGGATTGTGCCGTCTGAAAGCCCAACAATTATCATAGAGTCAGTTCCTCTTTTTATAGGATTAACCTCTAAATCCTGAATGCTTGACGAAAAATCAATAGGTTTCAGTATTGGGTTGTGAGAACTACCATTTTTTATCATTAGACTTCGTTGATGCACAAAAGCATAGTCAGAAATATTGTCTGTAGTAAATTCTCCTGCTAATAGCTTTGTAACTGCTGTTTTTTCATTCCAAATCAAAGTTGCGTCTTTTTCGTTTATTGCTGCCAATAAAGTTTCTCCATTTTCGTCATCACCTGCGAGAAGAAATCCTCTATTACCTGAAGGAGAGATATTGAGGTGAACAGCGGCATACCACAAAGATCCTAATTTTTTATCCCATATTATACTTCCATTTCGATTATTAACATAATAAAGATTAGAATCAGTATCATCTAGCCTATGTGTTGCAAAAAACAGGATTTGTTTATCGTTTATTCCATCTTCAGATGTAACACGCAAGATCTGCCAGTAACCCTTATTGGGTAGAGTCAAATTCCATTCTGATTGTCCAGTAATAGCGTTATAAACCTGGAACTGAGAATCATCATTTTTTTCTATCCATACACCGACTCGAGGATAATCTTCTAGATTCTGAAGCAAGTAGAGAGATCCTTTTCGTTCATTTTCATACGTTCTATTCCATAACTGTCCAGATAAAGTAGAATTATATATAGATAAAGAGTCTGATGTTGCTAATGCAACTTCTAAAGGATAAGTACCATCCGTATCAACCAACTGTATTTCTAAATCCCAAACTGAACTATTGAGGATCTCTTCAACTAAATCAATATGTAATCCATCAGAAACATTGATTCGCTCCCCTGTAACAACATTTCCATAGAAATTCATAATATCTGTTGAACTCTTATCTTGTAAACTACCAACGACAAAATGTGTTTCTGTTTCATCTATTTCCATATTTTTCCAAAGTGTCTCTCCATTATCATAATCAACCTTAATTATTGTGTTTGTACCGATAGCAAGAAGATCACATGATTGTCCGTCATTATTATAAACCCACTCAAACCGTCTAAATCTTAACACACTAGCAGAAGCAGTTTGAGTAGAAATTAATCCAAAATATAACTTTACGTGTGGAGCTAGAAAGAATAATCCAAGAAAGATGACGAGGAACTTTTGTTGTTTCCTCAAAAGTAGAACCAACTCTAGTATAGTTTTAGCTTATTTTGTTAAAAAATTTTTATTCTTTTGTTCATAATTTCAAGCGTTGGTACATTTTATATTATATAAAAGAAAAAAAACCTCAAGTAAAACTTGAGGAAATAAAAATCAAAAATAATATTTTTGGAAATAATTAAAGCTACTTCTCTTTAGCTAACTCAGCTAATCGCTTTTCAATCATTTCCATTTCTTTACGGAAATTGTCTAATACCTGTTCTAAATATTTTGTTTCGTCTGTAGGACTTGGTTGATAAGATACTGGTGGATAAGGAGGAGCTATTAGTGGAACATCTTCAGGATATTCACCCCAAGGACCACCCCAGCCACGACCACGACCTCCACCCCAGCCACGACCACGACCTCCACCCCAGCCACGACCCATTCCTGGCCCTTTCATATAACCAGGAGTTGTATAACCACTACAATAACCAAGACCACGACCAGTCCTAGGGCCTAAACCCCTCGGTCCTGTACGATCACCCCAAGGCATGATATTTCACTCCTAATGACTTTAATAATTACTTATGTGCATATGAACAAAAGTAGTTCATAAAGTTTTGGATTACAAGAAACAATGAAAATAGAAAAAATGCCTTGAAATGACTTTAATAAAAAGTATTTGACTCATAATAATCCAAATATTAATTATTTCTCGATTAAATAATAATAATATTTTTGTGCAATAGATCATAAAACTTCTATCAGTCAATTTATCCATTGTATAATCTACTAAACATCAGGTTTCAGATAAATCAAATGAAATTCAAGGATGTAGGGTTAAAATTGAAAATGAACTTGGATTGTATTCCATGTTTCCTTCGCCAAGGCTTACAAGCAGCTCGTTTTGCTTCAAAGGATGAAATAATTCAAGAAAAAGTCTTGAGAGAAGTCATGCATCGTCTTTTGAATGAAAAATGGACTTCTACTCCACCTAATTTAGCTCGAATAGTCCACCAAACCGTAAAATCGTTCAGTGGAATTCAGGATCCATACAAAGAGGTTAAGAGGAAATCCAACGAACTTATTCTTTCCAAATATTCCCAATACACTTCATTGATCCAAAAAAGCTCTGATAAATTTCTTACAGCGCTTAAATTAGCTATTGCGGGTAATATTATCGATTATGGAGCCCTTGCTGAATTTGATATTGATGAAACCATTCAAAATGTCCTTACTACTTCTCCTGCTATCGATAATTCTGTTAAGCTAAAAGAAAGAATAAAACGGGCAAATCACCTTTTCTATCTTGCAGATAATGCAGGTGAAATTGTTTTTGATCGAATGTTTCTAGAAACTATCAATAATATGCGTACTCATCCACTAAGAATATCTTTTGTAGTAAAAGGAGGACCAATAATAAATGAGGTCACAGAACAAGACGCTTATGAGGTGGGTTTGACGCAACTTCCAAACATTGAAATATTGAAAACAGGAATAGGAATGCCTGATACTAGTCCTGAAAGAGACAATTCA
>JAEOTI010000305.1 GCA_016839955.1 Candidatus Hodarchaeota archaeon
ACCTGAAGAGTTTCAATGAAATTATAAAAGAAGATCTTAGCACTTTTTTTATAGATAATATAACTGAAAGAGTGACAACCTCAATAAAAGACATTGATGAGGTATCCCTCTATGATTTCCAAGCTAAGACTGACAGAGATTTTTCTGGAAAAGCTGCAGATAGTTCTTTAGAAATTCTTGGAGACATTCAACCTGGTGAAATTTTGCATGGTGTTCCTATCATCGAAGGAGGAATTAATGATCTTCTGGGCCAAGATAATTTTGGAGCAGTAGATGGTTCCTCTGGAAGGGTTGTAAGACACTATTTATCCGTTGTTTTAGCAAAGGCTGCTTTTGGCTCTTATAGTTATAATGATCAACTACCTCTAACTGAAGAAATTTCTAACGCCACCCGCTATGTCCTTGGTTGGGATGGTATATTGAAAGGGAATCTATCACCAGACCAACGAAATAAAATTGTACGATTAAGCAGCAAATTGCCTAGAAGAGAGAGTGTAAATACTGTTGCAACAAAATTGCAGAGTGTCTTAGAGATTGAAGCCATTCCAGAAATTCTTAATCGGTATGGTTCAGATTTAACATACTTAGGGATTGATGGTCCACTTTATCAGAGAAGTCTTGTTGATATTGCAGTTAGTAATATCCAGAAAGTAATCGATAAAGGATTGAGAGTATTTGCTATTGTAAAACGATCTGAGGATAATGCACTTTATCTCCATCTAAAATCAAAATATAAGGATCATCCGGTACTAAAGCATAATTTTCAACATTGGTGTCATTCTGATCGTGAATTCTTTGGATTTCACTTAAGACCTGGATTTAGAACTCCGTTTTATCTCCATGAAAACAAACAGGAAAAAAACATTGAAATACCCTCTCATTTACGTAGAGTTTGTACTTGGATAAAATTAAATTCAAATAAGGTTTGTAGAATAGAATTACCTTTATGTCAGGCAAGTATCGAAGACGACCTAGAGATGGCTGAGGATTTAATCAGCATAATATATTTGTTATCAAAATTAAATGGAAATAAATTACCAGTACAATTTGACAGAGCAGACCAAGCTGCTATGATCAAAGAAACAGAGACTGAAAATCAATCAATTTTGATTGATCAGTTTCTTAGGAACACCGGGTTAGCACATGGAGACCAAGAAGACTGGAAGTGAGAATATGACTAATATAGAAAAAGAAAATAATGAAAATATTGAAGGAAAATATCCAAAAATTCCTGATATTCTTGAAGAACGAATTAAAAACGAAATAGGACGTCTAATATCTGCGATAAATGACCCAGTCTTTATAGGATTAAACGAGAGTGCAAGGATAAAGGCAGCAATACAACCAGAAAAAAGTCAAAAGATACAATTAGGAGATTACCTTCTGGTATATGACTTTTTAAGAGGAGATACGATATCGGTTCGCATAATAGGACATTCTACTCAAACTATTGATGAAAAAAAGACTACCGATCAACTTTTTAAACTAAATACACCAAGTGGTTATGAACAGTTTACAAATAAACGTTATGACTTCCTAAGAACTCCTCATATCATTCATCTAGATCCGATGAAATTAGTAAAATTTCCTAATAACAAAATGATAACAATTGGTTCTGTTAAATTTGCCCCTTCGGAATCTGCAGCAGTTTTTGAACCAACAGACACTGAGATTAAAGAAATTATTGGTTTAGTTGATAAAGGATTTAATTTTGGAGTTTTAGCAAGGGAGAATGAAATTCAGATATTTACAAGCAGTGAATCAAGTGAGAAATACCTAATTCCAGTAAAAATTTCTTTAGAAACACTTACACGCCATTTATCGATTAATGGGTCAACAGGATCAGGGAAAACTGTTATTCTAAAATTCCTAACTCATGAGTTCTCACAAAAAAACATTCCAGTTTTATTAACTGACACACAAGGAGACTTTATTTCGCAATTATTCAGAAATACGTTGACAGATAAGCAGGAGGAGTTAGTTAATAAAAACAAATCCGAAACACAAATGATGACCTCTGCTTTAGAATTTTCTTACAACAAAATTGGAATTCAAAAAGACAAAATTAAGGTTTTTTATCTTCCCTTAATGAAGAAGGATATTTTTATCAAAGATTTAGAAAAAAATGGAATAAAAACTCAACCCCTTCAGTTAACAAGTGATTTAATTGATAGTTGGGGAACTTTAGCAATTGTAATGCCAAATTTGAATGACGTACAGTATCAAGGGCTAGAACTCATCTTTCTCCGATATTTAGATATACTAGAAGAGAAGAAAAAAACTTTCAAACTTGAAAATTTTATTAAGTGGATTGAAGATAATCAAAAAACTATCTACAATGAACATCGAGTACACGATGGAACATTACGTGTAATTCTAAG
>JAEOTI010000306.1 GCA_016839955.1 Candidatus Hodarchaeota archaeon
AATGTTGGGAGTTACCTCTGATGGTAGTTTTTTCCAGTCATTTGATACTTTTTGTGATTCTTGGGAAATTTTCTTTGAATAACCTAATAAATTCTTTTTAATTCCTGTTAAGGTGGTTTTTAAATCTCTTATTTCAAGAGCAATTTTGTTTTGACTCTCAAATTTCTCAGTGACTTTCTTTAGTCTTTTCTCCGTTGTTTTTTCTTCCTGAATTGCCTTCGTTAGACTTTTTTTTTCTTGTGCTAATTTCTCTTCATTTTCTGGGATTTGTTGCACTTCTACTTCTAATTCTTTAATTTTATCTTCTAAAGAATTAATTTCTCCCTCAAGGATATTATTTAATGGTTGAAGTTTGGAAAATGCTGTTTCATAACGTTCAAGCCCGAGAATTCGATCAAATAGCTTTTTTCGTTGAGCTGCTTGTTGAGACACAATAGCTGCAATTTCTCCTTGTGCAATGTAGATAACATTACGAAATGTTTGTTTATCTGCGGAAAGTAAATCTGTAATAGTTTCTGTTACAGTATTCTGTTTTTCTGCGATCAATTGACCATTTCTTTTTAACGTAGCCTCAGCAGAACCCACTGTTCCATTTTTACGTATAACTACGTACTTATCTTGATTAAGTATAAATTTAAGGCGAACCGTAAATTGTTTGGTTCCTCGACGAAGCAATCCTTCAATTCTACGACCAGAATCATCATGAAATTAAGAATTATGTATTGCTTATAAAAGCGATGATTTTCCACTGCAATTTCGTCCATTTTGTACATTATAAACCTTGTCAAAGGGTATTTTTTGATCAACATAAGATTTAAAGTTTGTTAATTCTAATTCTTGAAATTCTAACATTATTTCTCCTCCCCTACGTCTTGAAAGTACTCTTGATAGCGATCCCGTATGCTATCAAACTGAGATTCCTCTGCCAAAGGAAGAACATCTTCAATTAAAGAAATAAATGGGTTTAACCTTGATTCAGGAATGTCAAACTGAGATTTTAGGACATCCATAATCGCCTCTCTTTGATTCATAGATGAATATCTTCGGATTTCTGGTAATTCAAATCGAGGATAAATCCTTACCAAAAGAGCTTTAGGAGCATACTGGTCAAAAGTACCCCAATTAGGGACTGGGGTTCCATCAAGGATTAATTTTCCATTAAAAGTGAAATGCAGAATTGCTCCTTCTTGGTCATTCTCTTGAATAGTCTGACTTATGATGGTTTTTGCGTCTTTTACGTTAATTTCTCCAAGATTCTTGGTAATAAGGTTTTTTGGTCGTATTGGTGGGAAATTAAGAGGTTTAACAACAATGTTGTCCTTTTCTTTAGGAAGGGTTGATTCTGCTACATATATTCGTCTTTCTAGAATTTCCCAATCATTAGAGTTTCGATGTTCTGTGCTCCCTGGACAAAAAATCTTTCTTTCGGCGTCTTCCCAAGGAACATGATAATGACCGACACCTATGTAATCAAATCCCAATTGTGCTAGCTCATATATTGAAATTTCGTGAATGAATCCCATTCCTTCTAAATACGTGTGAAGCATAAGAAGATGAGGGACATTAGGATACTCCTCTAGCTTTGGTTTAATTTTGGAAACAAGTTCTTGCAATTTCGCTGGAGTGCGTTTTCCGTAATATCGAAGACCAGTAATTAGGGCAATGACTTCATTTTTATCTTTAACTTCAACAACATCATCTGTAATATAATTAATTAAACCAAGATCTTCTAAAAAACTTAAAACATCTCCTCCGTCTCGTTTACTGGAAGCATAAGAAGAATCATGATTACCTGCGGTAACAAAAACTGGAATTTCTTTTTTTTGATATAAGTTAAATATTCTTAGTGCTTGTCGTAGTTCGGGTGCTCCAGGTCGGTATTGTTCAAATATGTCACCAGTTATAATGACAAAATCAGGTTGTTCTTCAAGGATTAATTTCGTAGCATGGTGGAATGCATCTCCAAAGTCTTTTAGACGTTCTAGGAGATTATATTGACGATAACCAAGATGAGTATCCGAAATATGACACCAACGAACAAATTTTCTCATTTTTGGATCTCACTCTTCCGACAATAATACATTTTGTTTAGAAAAATCCTGCTCTTCCTCAGGTTCAGATGTAGCGATTTTCATCCATTCATCAATTACTTCAATATCCGCTCCACCTAATTTTCCGTCATATTTATCAATTTTAACAAAAGCTGGAAGTTTCATAGCACTTCCTGTAATAATAGCTTCTCCACGGTTTAAACTAGGTAAATCATTTGCTAATCCTTCACTTAAGGCTTCACTGGATGCTCTAATATGTCCTTGATCAATAGGATTAACGATTTTAAGAATAATTTGAGTGTTGCATTGGCTTAACACATCAGCATCAACTTTCGAGGGTCGTTGACTGACAATACAAAGACCAATACCAAACTTACGACCTTCAGCAGCAATTCTATTCAAAGCAGCAGATGAAGGGGAATTTCTCCCTGCAGGAATGAAATTATGTGCTTCTTCTACAACGATAAAAAGTGGTCCTGGAATTTTTTCTCCGTCTTGATTTTGTCGCCATCTGACTCCAGCTTGATATAAGCGCCGACATAACCTACCAACGACAGCTTGTTGAACTCGGTCTTCCATTCCCGATAGACTAATAACAGTAATTTGACCAGGTCTGGCGAAACACCGATCAGTTGAAGAATAAATTGGAGTTTCTTCTGCAGAAGATAAGACTACCGCT
>JAEOTI010000307.1 GCA_016839955.1 Candidatus Hodarchaeota archaeon
CAACTTTTTATCGTTGGCACAAGCGGGTGCGAGTAGAAGATTCAATATCCCTCCAACTCTTTCGTACAATGCCTCGTGCACTCATTTCCCACGGGGATGGTCTCGGGCTAGAACGACTTATGAAATCTGGCTCCCTGACTAGTAAACGAATACTTCAATGGAAGGGAAATTTGAAGGATAAAATTGCCGATTGTTATGCTAAAGTCGAGGATCTGGTAATTGTAGGACATACGCATCTAGGACGTCTTTTCCAAAAAGAAGGCTTTCTGATGGTGCCATCCATGAGAAATTACTGGCGTAATCCTCCAAAAGACCTTGGATGGCTTGGTATCCTGGGGTATGTTAACCCTTATTACTCTAACGCCTGTGAACTCGCAATTGATGCTTAGAGAAAGATTGATAGTTCGGGAGAATTCATAAAATTCACGTTGGGACGCAGTCGCATCCTGATGTTATCACTATTCATCAGAAAGAATCTTAGAACCTTATCTCTATCTTGAAATGGTTCTTGCGACTCAGGTCAATTCAGTATTAAAAATCAGCAATAATATCTATAGTTTTACAAAGAGAATATGACATCAATGAGCCTCTGATCACATTTTTTTAGATAATTATCTCGAGAAAAAAGAATCCAATTGTAATTGTCCAACGGAAAGAGCTTTCAGTTCTAGAAATTCTATCTCAAGATCTTTTGCTTGATATTTCCGTATTCGCTTGAAAAAATCTCTTTCAAAGATCTTTATCGCGAGAGGGTGAGTTAATGCATAGATTAAGAAGTAGCTCATTCCACGGTTTTCCAAATTATGTACATGGATAGGAAAAATTCCCTCTTCGGGATAATATCTTAATAATTGTTCAATGAATATTTCATAAAAGGCCCAATATGATGGAATCTTTCTAGTTTTCATTTGTTTTAATTTCTTTTTCCAGCGATTTGTCCCCAATGAATTGGTTATTGCCTCTGGCTTCTGTTGATAAGTACGATACATTGTATATGTCATTAGATTAATTATCAGTTCAGGTTTTCTATTAAATTCAATTCCACGATAGCGATCTTCGATCGAGAAAGTGGCAAATTTTTCAATAGTCTTCCAAGAAAGATGACGATGATTACCAGGATCGAGATAGATCAATGATCCGATTCTAGGATTCTTTAAATGCTTGCTAATAACTCTATCAACTATTAAATCTGCTTCTGCAGAGTAAAAAGCTTCAACTAGATAATTTAAACCTCTTGTTTCAATAGTCTTCTTGAGATTATTGATTTTTCTTTCATCCAAATCGTTAAAAATGCAGGAAAGATTTGAATCATGGGACTTAGCCCAGGATTTTACTGTATAAATAGGAGGTCCATCCCAGCATAATTGTTGGGGATTCGGTTTATCCTTTCCTACTATTGCTTTGCATTTTCCATCTCCACAGAATAAATCGATGTACTTGAAAATTCGACTCTTTCCTTTCAGTACATTTGCTAAGATATCTATATAGGCCATTAATCCCCAGTGTTTAGCTTTGGAATGGAGTTCCACTTCCATATTCTCACACTCTTTACATTTTCCGATCTTTTGTTATTATATTCTTTCTTCTGGTTGTATATAATTCCAACCAACAGTCTCGAAAACCAAATGCTCCGTTGGCGTTTTTTTTGGTATATATACATCACGTTCCCCCATTACATCTTTAATTTGCCTTAATTCTTCCAATTGTCCGTTTTTAACTTTGAATTTTGGTTTGATCTCTGTTACAAACCGCTTTGAGAACTCAGCACTTCCAGTTCTAAGAAGAAAAATCACTCCCCATTGTGCTGGAGGCAAGACAATAAATAAGTCAGCTTTGATTAAATTGTTCTGATATTTATCTAATATCTCAAATTGTTTATATCTCTTGCCATTTTTAAGGATTCTAATTATATTCTTCTGATTCAGGTCGTTTATAATTCTGTTTAACGCACCCTCTGATAAGGGGTCTATTTTACATACAATTTCAATATCTTTGACTCTTGGGTTTTTTCTCCTAATAGATCCCGCAAATTGGATTTGTTCACACACAGGAGAAATAAATGCCTTTATTTTTTGCCCGATTCTCCTTGCTCTATCAAGTTCCATGCCCTTTTTATTTTTAGACCCATGTTGATGAAAAAAATGGAATAAATCTTTTTTGGGTAAGGATTTCTTTAATTTAAATGTTACCAGATATTTATCCTTAAATCCACCACGATGAGACTTCACTTCTCTTCGCTTTACAGTTATTCTCTCTTCCTTTTCTAACTCTCTAAGGGCTGATCGACATTGTTTTTCAATGTAATTTGTATTGATATAGATATATTCTAGTATTTCTTGGTAAGTTACTGTTTTTTCATTGTATCCACGAAGGAGAAATTCTTTCATGTATTTTACTTCTCTATTAGGATCAACAAATTCCAATAAGGAATTTGTTTTAAGATCTTTAATCCCCTTATAGGCGAACTGGCCTTCCTTTCCCTGTTTAAACATTATATTCTTCATGATGCTGAATCCTTTGAAATGATTGCTAGCATGGATTAAATAATATATGTTTTCATCTTTGTGATCAAGCACCTATCTGATAATGAACCACATATTTCGCATATTCAGATAATCTAGTTACATAACGATTGGTAACATCTTCTTAGCCATTTAAATTCATTAAATGTTCATCCCCTCCCATTAGGTCACGTAAAGCATTCCTATGAGTATCACTGTTTAGAAATCGATTAATGTTCTTTGTCATCAAAGTAATAAAGACTTCATTCTCCCCACGTGTCAAAATCTCTTTAATATCATTGAGGGGAAGTCCTTTAAATCCGAAAGGATCCAAGAAAACAAAGAATGGTTTTTCTGATAAAGATTTCAAATAATATGGAAGGATTTTCGAAAATTCCTTGTTACGGCATTCTATTGATATTTTATGTGAAATCTCATTTTCTTTTTTCTTAAGTATTTTTCTTAGTGTTTCAAAATTATCAGTATCCTTTTCAACAAATATGCATTGGCATGATCCAAAGTAATGTTCATTTTCAGTCAATGTTCTTAATGCTAATATGGGAGATCCATGCCTTCTTGTATTGATATATTTTCCTCGTCCAGCGAAGCCATCTAAATATCCAATGTCCTTAAAAACCATCCCTAGTATCTTAGACCATGCCTCAAAGTACTTCTTAAACAGAGTATGTTTTACAAAAATATGAAAAGCATACTCCCACTTTTTTGGGTCACTATCTTTCAAAGGCCGTGTCATCACTACCCCATCAACATGTTAGTGCATTTTTATCATTATACCTGTTACAATTTTGCAAACCAAAACATTAATGTATTATATTATTTTGGATATAAAATATATTTTCTGAATATATATTGGAGATAATTTAATCTGAATTATTTTTAACAGTGTTTTTGTAGGATTGTCACACTATATGGCTAAAACAAAGGGTACAAAAGAATGGGCTTGTTCTAATGTTAATTTCAGTAAAGGATGCTCACACGGATGTCGTTATTGTTACGCCCGCAGAATGGCAAATAGATTTGGATGGAAAAAAGATGCTGATTGGCCAAATATGGAAAACAAACCTGAATTTGCCAAAAAGAGCTTTAGGAAACGACAAGGGTGGATTATGAGTCCTTCCAGCCATGATATAACTCAATCCAACAAAAATCTGGCGTTGAAAGTATTTAAAAATATCCTACAACCTGGGAACAACTTACTCATAGTTTCCAAACCAAGTTTCCGTATTGTACAATTTTTATGTAAAGAATTACTTCCTTGGAAAAATCAAATACTTTTTCGCTTTACTATTGGTACATTAAGTGATCAAAAAAGGCGATATTGGGAACCCTTTGCTCCATCGATAAATCAACGTATAAAAGCCTTAGAATATACTAACGACTATGAGTGGAATAATAGTATTTCGATTGAACCCTTTTTAGATGATGGAGTTGTTAATTTGATTAACGCTGTTGATTCTTGTGTTAGCCACACAATTTGGATTGGTCCGATGAACAAAATCCATGTACCTAAGAATCTTTGGACGAAAGAATTAACGAATTTATACTCAGGTGAATCTTTATCACAGCTTAAAAGCGAAATAGATTCTCTTAATAATCCTAAAATTCGTTATAAGGATCACTTCCTCAACATTTTAGCTAGATCGAGAAAAAAAGAGAAGGGAGTTCTACATCAACACCAAAAGGCCCCGATTATTGCTCCTCTTTGCCAATGATATTTTTTTTGGGGCTTGCATCTGCTGTTTAAATTTAGATTTCTAATTCTCCGTTTGTGGTCAACTGATGTAGACAAATAAATTCATCAGGATAATAGACCACACAAATTTTGAGCAGATATTCATCAGGCCTTTTTAGGTGACAACCTCGAAGAATTACACTTCTATTACTTTTGAAGCCAAATCGCTATGTTCAAACCAAGTAGTGAATTTATCTATGCTGAAAAACTGAAAATCTTTGTTTTTGAGAAAACATATCGATTAGAAATTATCTTAGTAAAACCAAATTAATAATTTAATCAGAAACTATTTTAAAAGAAAAAATCAATTTACTAATACAAATTTCTAGATTCACATGATTATATTGGAAGAAAAAGTTTCAACCTGTTGATTTTTATTGGAGGAAGCTCAGTAATTGAGGGCCAATTATAATGTAGAATACTCTTGTTCTGATTTAGATAATTGTTTTTATTCTGGAATAAAGTTTCAAGACTTTTTTATTCAAGAATATCTTAGTGAACGAATTCATCAAAGGTATTTCGATACTGAGGGATCAGAAGAATTAACGAATGAATTTTCTGATATAGAAACAACTGATTTTGAAATTGAGGAATTAAGAAAAATATTTGAAATTGACATTCCTATTGATGATTGGAGAATAGGGGAAGTATTAGCAGAATGTTTCTTGGAAGATTATAAAGAAGCTAAGTTCTATTATAACCATATTAGAGATGCGAAAAATCCCCGTTCAAGTTTAACTGGCACAGATTTAGTGGGTTTTGTAAATACAAATAATCAAACTATTTTCCTGTTTGGAGAAGTTAAGAGCTCTCATCAACAAGTTTCACCCCCATCTGTAATTTATGGAGATACTGGGCTTATAAGTCAATTAAATGATCTAAAGGGAAATTCTAAAGTTCGTGGTGAATTAATTAGATGGCTTGGATTAAAAGTATTTCAGTTGCCTGATAGCCATCCATTTAAGATTGATTTTAAAAAAGCCCTTTACATATATTACAACTCAGAAAATAAAAGGATAAAGATTGTTGGAGTATTGATAAGAGATACTGAGCCAAATGAAGATGATTTAAAACGCGTTTTTGATGATCTAAAATATGACTTAGATAGTGATACTTTAATCGAATTACTGGCTCTTTATTTACCAATGACTTTCATTGATGCTGAGATCCATTTTAGATCTGCTTAGGAGTAAAAAAAATGGAAACGAACCATTGGATTTTGAAGACTTTGGAAATAGCAGATTTTAAAAATCTTGACAGTGTGATCAATGAAAAAAGACTTTCTGACAAATTTTATCAAAAAATAGAATTAAACGAAGAAGAAAAAAAACTACTCGAAAATAGATTAGAAGTGTTTGAACTAGCCATAATTGACATATTGAATATTATTGCTGCAAATGAGAATGTAGAAGAAAAGAAAAATGAATTGATTAAGATTTGCTATTATTGTTTCAGAATATATAGAATTCTTCCTATCCCATCAGATGATCTCGAAAAAATAAAACACATATTGAAACTTGTTTCTTATGCATACCTTGGTGAAAAATGGGAGGATGGCAGACGGTATTTAACAGAACATGAAGATGTTGTGTGGAAAATCAACAAAAGAAAAGAGGATGAATGGGATTATTATCTATTAGTTAATTCATATTTAGCGATATTGTATTTGATTAGAAAAACATCATGGGAAGACTTGGATAGTGCCATTAAATGCATTAATTCTATGAGAACAGCACAGCTTGAATATGAAAAGCACTATTTGGATAACATTGAGTCTATAAATAAGAAGGGAGCAGCTTATGAGCTTGCAGCTTTCTATCATTTAGCTAAAAGCATTGAGCTTTTATCCGAATTTATGATTGATGCTAGGATATCTAGTGACAACCTTTTAAACCGGTTAGATTTCCATTTCGATAAAGCTATTCACTACTGTGAAATCTCTAACATTATAGAATTCGACTTGTTATTACATCAATTGAGAGCGTTGTTTAAAAAGATAGTTTTTAATTCAATTTGGCGTATTGCAGAGCGAGTCAATTCCAAGGTAAGTTCTTTTGTAAAAACAATAACAAAATCGAGTAAACCGATATTTGAACTCTTATACCCTCAAAAAGTATCAATAATGGAAAAGGGTTTACTTGATGTCGCTAAAAGGGCGATTGTAGTAAATCTACCCACCTCCAGTGGGAAAACATTTCTTGCAGAATTTAAAATATTGCAAGCTTTAAACCAATTTTCAGAAATAGGGGGGTGGATTGCTTATGTAGCACCAACTAGAGCTCTTGTAAATCAAATAACATCCAATTTACGTAGAGATCTTTCAAAGCCACCACTAGATATAAAAGTTGAAAAAATGAGTGGTGCTTTGGAAATTGATACCTTTGAGGACAATCTTCTAAAAATAGAAAAAGGTTTTGATGTTCTAGTTACCACTCCTGAGAAGTTAAATCTTTTAATAAGGCAAGATATCAATAAACAGCTGATTCAGAATTTAATTCTTGTAATCGTTGATGAAGCTCATAATTTAGAAGATAAGACTAGAGGAATTAATCTTGAAATGCTCTTATCAATAATCAAAAATGATTGTAAAAAAGCGAATTTTCTATTATTGACACCACTTGTACCTAACAGCTTAGAAATAGCAAAATGGTTGGATCCCCAAAATCCCACAAGTATCAGTTTAAAATTTCAATGGGAAGCTAGCGACCGTGTTATTGGAATTTATTTTCCAAAAGGCTCAGGAACTAATTGGAAAACAGTATTTAAACCCCTAATAACAAGTCAAGAGACTATTACTTTGGATGATGAGTTTTTATTAGGAGAAAATCCAAATTTGGATTTAACTCTATCTTCGCTTAAAACAAAATATCTCTTAACTTCTATAGTAGCAATGCAAATCCAAAATTTAGGAAATACTCTATTATTGGCAAGAACTATAAAGAGCTGCTGGAAAATTGGATCTAAACTGTATGAAATTATGCCTAATCTTTCTTCAGTTGGTGATGAAGTTAGATTAGTGATGAAATTTGTCGCGGCCGAATTAGGGGGAAAATTTCCCCTTGTTTCCTATTTAGAAAAAGGTATAGGAGTTCATAATGCTGGACTCCCTGATGAAATCAGGAACCTAATGGAGTGGTTAATGGAAGAAGGAAAACTGAAAGTGTTAGTAGCTACAAGTACAATAGCTCAAGGAATCAACTTTCCAGTTTCTAATATTTTAATATCTTCGTATAGTTATCCATTTACATCAACAATGCCAACAAGAGATTTTTGGAATCTTGTTGGACGTGCTGGACGTATTAATCAAAGCTCTTTAGGAGTTGTTGGAATTGCTTCTCCTGGATTAGAGACGGAAGATGCGTTAAAAACCATTAATTACGTTAAATTGAACACCAAGAATTTGGTTTCTGCTCTAGTCACAATGCTTGATACAACCCTTAATCTAGTTGAAGAACATAATTTTGAGGCATTATCGTATAAGACTGAGTGGTCAGCATTTCTTCAATACATCTCACATATCTATAGACAATATCAGAATCTTGAAAGTTTTACTGCAGAACTCGAATTAACATTGAGAAATACATATGGATATTCTCTACTAGAAAAAGATAAACAAACATTATTAGTCAATAGTATGCGTGAATACTCAAAAAAACTTGATGAAAATAAACACCTTTGTACTTTGTCAGATCAAACTGGTTTTTCACCTGAATCAATCGAAAAGACTATTAGAATTATGAATAAAATCGGAATTTCTCAATCTGATTGGAATACTAGTAGATTATTTTCTTCTGATTCTAAAGCTCTTAGAAAATTGATCCAAGTTATGTTTATGATCCCAGAAATTCGATCTAACCTAAAAGAAGTAAAAATTCCTGGAACTACAAGAACTTATACATCGGTTTCAAGATTGATAGAAAAATGGGTATCTGGCACGGAGATTCCTCAAATAGCTATAGAATTTTGGAAAAATAATGATCCAGAATCCTTATCTGAATGTGTGAAAAGTATTTATCGTCTTGTTTCCAATTCTGCCGCGTGGGGCTTATCTTCAATCCAAAAAATACCAGGATCAGGCTTAGATTTCGAACAATTATCTGAAGATGAGATTAAAAAGATTAATAATTTGCCTTCAATGGTCTATTATGGTGTGAAAACTGACCATGCCATTATGATGAGAATGAATAATGTTCCAAGAAGTATAGCAGAATCTTTAGGAAAAGTCTTTAAAGAAGATAACAAGGATTTATATTCTACTAATCCAAAATTTGTTACTGATTGGCTTTATAATCTTGATGATGAGATTTGGCAGAAAACTATTCCACCTAATAAAGATATTTCTGGCAAAGAATATAAAGAAGTTTGGAAGAAAATTTCTGGATTTAGTTAAATTTACAAATAAACAAATGAGTGCAGAAAATATTCGCAATGTTAATTTGAAATTTAATTTACTTGATAAATAATCATTTCAGAGTATTTATCATCAATTTGAACTGATAATTAAATAAATGAAGGGGTCAAGAATGATAGAAAGCAATGACATAATTCATGTCAAAAACGAAAATAGTTGGGTAAATAATGGTATTAAGTATGCAGAAAAATCTTTAAACTCCACCTTTAACAGAATGGCCAGTCCTAATCCGTATAAAAGAATGAGGAGGATAATAAAGGGTATACTATCTGAATTAGCGTTTGAAAATATATTGTCAAGCAAAAAAATTGCTTTCGACACAAAAGGACGAACGAGATGGTATGAAATTGATAGATATGATATTGCATTGAAATCAAGAAAATGCGATCTTAAATCCTTTTTTCTTGATTTAGATTTGGATTATTTAAAAAATAAAAAAATTTTAGATCTCAAGCCTTCTTCTTCTGAATGGTTGCTTGATTGCTCCGCACTCGTTCCCTCTGATCAATTATATCAAAGAAAGTTTCAAGAAAAAGATCTCTACCTTTTTGCATTCATTAGTGGAAGAATAAGACCTTCATTGACAGATAGAATGATGAGAGATAACCTAGATAAGTACATAATTCACTCTTTCTGGGATTATTCATGGATCAAACCACAAAAATGGATTAAGAAACATGGAAAATCGAAATTGGGAATAATAAAAATTTCATCAAATAATTCTCAAGACCAAGGTAAGAAAATCACCATCGGAGGGACAATTGATCATCGCAAGTTTATGTTTGAAGAGGTTGAACTTGTTAACAATCCTCCAAGAGCAATAACAAAAAACAATTTCTTCCAACTTTATTATCTTCAGTTGCCTGATGGGATTATTCCAAAAGGGACTTTAACGATAACAGCTTCAAGTAATAATACGAAGGAGATTGTGTATCCTGACTTTGGTTTCAGAGCTATAAAATTAGCTACTCGAGAATATGTAATTGATTTCAATAATTGGAACAATATTTGGATATACGATTCTGAATCATATTTTGTGGGTTATATGGAGAAAGGTGAATTTAAGAAGAAATCTACTGAAATTAAACGATTTTATAAAGATTGTAAACAATATCGCGATACATTAACTGATAATAACATGATCATTGTGCAAGATTTGCATCCCTTAAGCAATATAATTGTTTAAGGAGACTTATAAAAATGATTGAATTACCTTTCAATGAAGCTCTTTTTTCTGTAATTGATTTGGAAACATCTGGCTTTTCCCCAGAGAATAATTCTATAATTGAAATCGGGATACAGCAAATTGAGCATTTAAAACTGACAAAGACTTATAATAGCTTTGTATATACTGATGATCCTATAGAGTTGAATATTACTAAAAAAACAGGCATAACAAATGAAATGCTAATGAGTGAACCACTTATAGAAGAATTAGAACCAAACATATGCAAATTTATACAGGAATCAATAATAGTTGAACATAGTAGAAATGATTTTGATTTGAATTTTCTAAAAAATAGTATTAATTGCCTTAACAAAGTCTACCATGTGAACACCTGCTTTCTTTCAAGAGAATTGTATCCAAATTCTGAAGAAAACTATGATTTAGCTACAATAGCTTCAAATTTAAATATTAAAAATAGATTTCCTCATCATGCGCTTGATGATGCAAAAACATGTGCATTAATATTACTGGAAATCATTGAAGATTTGTCTAACCTATCCCTGAAATGTTTGAAGGATTTAAATGAAGCATTCAAAATCCCCATTTTAAAGTAATTTCGGAGTTTATTGGTTTTGGATCCAAATCTTTTCGAGCTAGAAAATCAAAAAATCTATTTCAAATCCTCAGAAAATATGTCTGAATTGCCGAATGAATCTGTGCAATTGGTCTTGACTTCACCTCCTTATTGGAATGTTAGAGATTATGGAGGAGAACAAATTGGATTTGGACAAAGCTACAAAGAATATATTTCCTCTCTTAACAGAGTTTGGTCTGAATGTATTCGAGTATTACGACCTAATGGAAAAATTGCTATTAACGTCCAGCCTTTACCAATTCGAAGCGAATTATCAGGTTTTGGGAGAAGAATTATCCAGAATATCATGCACGATATTGAGGTTTTCATGAGAAAAACAGATTTATATCTCTCTTGTATGTTCTATTGGGACAAAGCAGCATATATTAGTAATGTAAGCTGGGGATCTTATCCCTACCCGACAAACATTGCTTCAAACACATCTTTTGAACAAATTTTTGTTTGGGTTAAAAGAGGGAAAACTCGGTCAATTTCTAGGGAAATTTTGGATGATAATAGCTTAACAAAGAATGAATGGAGACATTGGGCTGTACGTTGTTTATGGGATGACATTTCCCCTGTTATAAAAATTGACTCTAAGGGGAATAATCGTTTTGGTCATTCTGCGCCTTTTCCAGAAGAAATTCCATACCGATTAATCCGCATGCATACAGTTGAAGGAGAAAGGGTTCTTGATCCTTTTTTAGGTTCAGGAACAACCTTGAAGGTATGTAGGCTTACTGGTCGAAAAGGTGTAGGTTACGAGATTAATAAAAGATATAAATCACTCATTAGAAATAGAATTCTTGAAAATTGGAGCATTCCAGAGATTGAAGACCAATACAAGACCGTAGGTTCAAGGACTCTAGCAGAAATTCTAAATATTGCTTATTCTACAAGCAATGATTATCCTCTAGTATCTTATGATGAATTTCTGGTATTACTCAAAAATGCCATACAAAAAGAACAATCGAATTTTTTTTCGAAGAGCTTCCTGAATCACGTTTTCAAGACTTTTAAAAAAGAAAAAAGAAAAAATATGCAGAAAAAATTAAGTGATTTTCTTGAAATTTAATTTTATTATAAGAAAAGATGAGACTCATGTGCTTCTTTTTAATGGCCTTCATAATATTTTTCTGCAATGGGAAGTCTGTCAAGAAGTCTCATAAGTCTTACCATCCCTATTATCTTAACACTTTCGTTCGGTGCATTATAATAATCATTCAGATTATGACTATTAATATTCCACCATAAAAGACTAAATACAACGCAATTGGTATCACATGACTTGAGTTGGTTTAACCATCAAGTACATTTTGCCTATCCACTTAAAGGAGGAGAGAATAAAATTTAGACTTGAATGAATCTCATGTTTGTGGTAATAGTCGGTTGACTAATTGGGAATCTATTAAAGGAAGATTTTTTCTATTTATCCTAAGGTTCAGTCTCTGGAACAGTTTCTGGGAGCGATCAACCCAACAATATTCAAACAAAGTGCGAACTTCGTTCCAGACATTCACAGAATCAGGAGTGAGTGGGATGGGTGAATAGATCAATGGAGTATAGGTACGAAGAAGATATTTATGACGCTCTAGCTCATTTGAGTAACTGTTACAGGTTCGAAATACCTCACATAGATGATTAACATGAGTTTTGTGAGCCTCGATATATGGGAGCCACTGTTGGTCATACCAAAGGGGCTGTTGAAGAATATTCTGGTGAACTAGATCTCCTCTAAGAATTCGTTGAGTCCAATCCCAAGGGAAATAATAGTGGAATTCGGCCTCGTCTTGTCTGACCCCAAATTGACCTCCATGGACTGTTCGTGTAGCTATCGCCTGAGTTAAGATTAATCGCGATATTACCCGTCCTACCTCCTCTAGGTCAAGATGACCTGCCCGTCCTGGTTTATCTGCACTTCGATGACTAAAAAGAGGATCAGTATAAAAGCCTAGGCCCGCTTTGGCGTTAGAAATGCGAA
>JAEOTI010000308.1 GCA_016839955.1 Candidatus Hodarchaeota archaeon
AAACACTGATTCCTGTCCTTCTCGTGAATAGATATAGAGATATTCTTTACTTCTAGTCAACGCAACATAGAATAGTCTTCTTTCTTCTTCCAGTGTGTTTGTCTTGGGATTTCTTTTTACGATTGCCATTATCGAAGAATCCTCAATTTCACATGGAAAACCATAAACTCCCGATATTAAGTCGATTATTATCACGTGTTTGCTTTCCAGACCCTTTGATTTATGGACAGTCAAAAAGCGGACATCATTCGTGAAAGTATTCTCAAAACTTACTGGTATTCCCTCTACCGCACAGAATTTTCCAATGTCATAAGTAGAATAATTAAAACGTGAAAGAACCATTATATCTCTCGGTTGGACTCCCTGGTTTATTAAATTCTTAATTAAATTGTACACGTGTCTTTTTTGTCGTTCCTCTGCATATGAATATCTTTGTGATAAAAGAAAAAAGCTAGGATTGATCTCAAAAACATTGAACGAGGCTAATCTTTTCCATATTTGGTCTCTATTAAAAGATATCAGCTTATTTGACATTTCAACAATGGTTCTTGAGCTTCGATAATTCCACTCAAGAAAAGTAATCTCAGGATGGGAGAAATACTCCTGAAAATTGACAAAGTATCTTACATCACTTCCAGTGAACTGATAAATCGTTTGCCAATCATCACCAACGCAAAATAGCTTGATTTCCGATTTCTCTGGTACCAAATGATGAATCAATTTGAGTCTTTGATACGAAATATCTTGAAATTCATCAATCAAAACATGATCATACCGGTTTTGGAAGTTAGTAGGATTAGCTATAACATAGTCAACCGCTTTATTGATCATATCATTGAAATCTATCAAATTATGTCTCTTTAAATGAAGTTGATATCTTCTGTACACTTCTACAGCAAGTTTAGCGAAAATTTTCTGTTTTTTCGTATATTTATCACTTTTAATTCGTTTTTTAATTCTCTTTGTGATTATTCTGTTACTTTTAGCTGATTCTATGAACGCCCAAATTAGATTTCCAATTTCATCCATATTTTCTTTAAACTGATAGGTCTTTTCAACTAGCTCTTCATAGGTTAGAGGAATAAATGTGAGATATTTATTTGCGTCTTTAAGTCTGATTTTCAGGTTGGATAATAAACAATCCTTCTTCCTTTCGTAATCCCATGTTTCAACAAGAATTTTGTCATTTTTTTTATACTGTTTTAATTTCCAATCTCTTTTCTTTAAGTATTCTCTAGAGGTAATTGAGAACCATTCTGGAACATTATTTTCTTCGTTTAATCCCCAATGTTCGATATAGATATCGTATTGGGGTAGATAAAAATCTGGTGTGTAGTCAATGTCTTTCTCTTCAATCCAAGGGACAGATAGCTCATATTCAAATTCAATATTATGTCTAAATAGTAAGTTTGCAATATCTCTCTCTCCTATGGATTTTACGGAAGTATTATTGAGTGTTACATATTTCCTTGTCCTCATAAAATCATAATATTCTTCTTTTGCCTTGAAATCATCTATCGTAACTTCCTTATCAATGTGAAATGTGAGATATTCGATCAAGATCTCTTGAAATTTTTCTTTTTCAGTCACTTTGTTGAATATTTTCCATATTAACTCCTTCCTCCTCTTTTCATTTCCATTAAAAATAATTTTAGGGCTTTTACCAGTCATTTCTTGAATAATATCTTTTCCTAATTTATGGAAAGTGAAAATATTTGTCTCGATATTGAAATCTGATCGTAATTTCTTTCTCATCTCATCTGCAGCAGCTCTTGTAAAAGCCAAAGCAAGAATTCTATCCTCCTTGACGCGATCTTTTCTTCTTATTAAATATGCGATCCGCGAGGTAAGAACACTAGTCTTTCCTGAACCTGCTCCAGCGATAACAAGATTATGTTTATCATCTTTTATGATCGCGATTCTTTGATTCTCATCAAGTGGGTGTTTTATTCCTCCTTCTTTCCCATCAAAGAATGACTTATATTCAATTAATCTTCTTGAAATAAAATTTTCATTGTAGCTGAGAATAGGATGCTTTAATTTGGGTAATTGATTTCTTTGTTTTCTTTTTTTGAAAAATAATCTAAAGTCAAGCCAATAATGCCAAGGATATCGGTATAAGCTATTTATTTCTTTTAAAAAGCTTTTTTTATCCTTATAAACTAAATATGTGTCTTTTTCAAGGAAAGTTTGCCATCCTGACTCAATATGCACCCTTTTTCGATATTGTTCTTCTTGAAACAACTGTTTCTGTTGAAAGAATCCCCGAATTCTATCAAGAATCATGAACCCTGCTCCAAATACATATTAAAAAACCTAATTTTCCACACATTACTAGAAGAAAAACCAGGTTAACAGTTTTAGTTTAAACTTTCATTTATCCTTTTTAAAAGTCTAATCAACTTCAAGAAAAAATTTTAATTGAAAATTATATTTTTTGTCTGAGTCAAGATGAAAGATGATAACACGGAGAGAGTTTCTATTAGAACTAAACAAGTTAAGCGATGGGCGAATACTCTCTACTTTATTGCAAAGGAGGGATTGGATTATTCCAATAACAATTATGATATTAAACGATATGAAGAAATCAAAAGTATCTCTGAAAGTTTGTATCTCGCTTGGAAACGTGATAAAAACATCAAAATGAGTTCTTTAACTTTAAAGCAATTGAATTATCTCATTTTTCGGTTATCTGACATTACAGAATCAGGATTATCCTATGCACCAAGTGAGTACGATGCAAATAGGTATGTCGATTCAACAATGATCTTAATGGATATGGAAGTCGTCAGAGATCGATACAAGGTTCATCAAACAAAACCAAAGACAATTCTCAAAAAGGAAGAGGTAGAGAAAAAAGTTCAGCTTACTCACTTCTTGAAAGATGAAGAATTACCAGATGCAATTAATGAATTATTAAATAATACCAAGAAAAAACTGTGGATCTGTTCGCCTTGGATTGATGATATTTTAGATCTAAAAAATCAACTTGTATCTCTCAAGGAAAAGAAGGTGGAAATTTTAGTTTTAACTCGGAAAGCAAAACCAAATTCATCTCATCACAAAGCCCTGCGAAAATTAAAAAGGGAACGGTTCTTAATTGAAACCAATCCTTATTTACATACCAAATTAATCATTTCAGATGATATCAAGATGTATCTGGGTTCAGCCAATTTGGTGGAACGTTCAATGACTGTTCTTCATGAAGCAGGAATTATAACCGAAGATCAACATATTATTAAACCCGCAATTGATTATTTCAATCAATTATATGACGATGCTGGGGATGAGAGAATTACTAGTCTGTAAATTCTTGCTGAGTTTTCAACGAAATGTTGTCATTAATGACACATGAATGACAAATTATTTAAGGAATAATATGACATACCTGAATTGATGATGAGTTCATCTTCCAGTGTTCCTAAATCTGTTTCAAGAATTTGGCGAGTTATCATTGATGAGAACTGCCAATATTTAACGGCTCAAAAAATCGCAACTGTACTAAAAATGCAGCCTAACAGTGTTTTACAGAATGTTAATCGAAATGAGTCCTTTTTTGATATTTTAAAACAAAAACCAGTTTTAATTGGTCCCAAACCCCTGAATCCTTTCTTTTTAATTCGAGATAATTGTCAATGTACGTTTTGTGGGACTCAATTATCAAAAACAGAGGCTTTAATTGATACATTGAACCCTCCAGAGAAAAAAGAGAAAGTTGTATTATTCAATACTGCTGTAATATGTAATTCCTGCAAATCTCTTCGCTATCAAAAGAAATTTCGTCACCAAACTGCCGAGGAATTTATCCTCAGATTTGATCAAAAGAAGAAACAAACTGCTTTGAAGAGAATTCAAAAAATTCGTTCAATCCAAGCCT
>JAEOTI010000309.1 GCA_016839955.1 Candidatus Hodarchaeota archaeon
CGCCTGCGTCTTCCTTGACCTCTTCGTCTTCCCCCACCGATCCATTCTGGCGTATCAGACATCAAACTACCTCTTAGGTTGACTGTTTCATCTTAAAATCTCGAATTTTTCTAAGTTTCTCTCTTCTTGGTAACTTTTTCAATTCTCTTTCCCTTCTGATTGCTTTTTTACGAGTCGTAAATTCTTCCCAATAGACTAATTCCACAGGTTGATGAGATCGTGTAAACCGTCCTCCTTTCCCAGACTCATGGTATTCTAGACGATTTTCGAGATTTTTTGTATACCCACAATAAATTAACCTTTTAGTTGTACGTCCACAAAATAAGAAATAAACATAGTACAAATGAAGGCACCTGAAAGGAATTACAAGGATTTTATTGATCTGAATGTTGTTATTCAAATGAATTTAACGACATAAGTTTTTAGGAATACGTATTATCGGTATTGTTCTAGATTTATTTAACTACAGAAAAACTCGGAGAAAAATTGATTGGTTTCTGTTAATGGATTTTCTAAGGGCAGTAATATACTTATCAAAAACGCAAAATATGTTCTTGGTCAGACTGCACATGAATCATTCACAAAATTACTCTCCACCGAAAAATATGTTACAAAAATCCAACCACCTCAGCATTATTGTCTTGATTGGATAACTCTCGATGGATTAAAGACTTTTCGAAACAAGGTTGCTATTGAGCTAACAAATACCCCTCTTATTATATTTGGTCCAAACGGAAGTGGAAAAACAACAATTGCATTAGCTATACACTACTCTTTATGTGGTTTATCTGCTCTACGTCGCCAGAAAATAAGTGGCAGTTCTTTTTTTTCAAATCGATCATTAGGCGATAAATGGATATCGCTACGGTCACAATTTGTCAAATCTCAAGGGAAAATTCAAGCGATCCAAATAAATCGAATGTTACGGAAAAGAGCTTCAAATAGGGTTGATTCATTAGCCCCCTTTCAAAATATCCCTGTAAGTCAAGATCAACAATTATCTTGGAATTCACATCAAATAATAAGGACTCCTGAGAAAGTTAATCGTTTCATAGCTAAATCCTTAGGATTAAATCTAAGACAAGACCCTAGCGCATTATTAGATCTTTCAGAGATTCTTTTTTTTCATGAAAAACCAAATTTACTCATTTCAAGGAAATCCCAAAACAAACGTTGGAAATTATTGCTTTGGGGATCTGGACATTGGGTAATTACTCCGATATATATGGAGATCGAAGCTCAATTAAAAATAACAAGGAAGAACTTTGATCAATTGATTCAAAAGCAGGAAGAAACAGAAAGAACAGTGGCTCTTCTTGATGCTCATGAAAAATCACAAAACCAAAGACTAGATTCAAATTTAGAGGTAATTTTAGATTGCTTAAAAGAAGATTCCAAGAGTGAAATTATTACTGCGTTGCACGATCACTCTAAACAATTGTCAATAAAGAGGGAAAAATTAGAATCGAAAATCCATGATTTAGAACAAATTCAATCTTTTTTATCAAATGAAATACGGAATAGAACAGAATTTATTCTTCATGAAACAAATAATCATTTCACAACCATGCAAACAAGAGTTTTTAACTTTGAAAGACCATTCTTAACTCTAGAAGAATTTGGTAATCTTAACATTGATCGTAGATCAAAATTCGATGATTTTTCAGCTGCGGAACAGAAAATCTTGGAAATTCTGTTTCGTATCGCAATGATTATTACAATATTGCCTGAGAATGGTTTTTTATTACTCGAAACACCTTCAGAAGATTTAGATCAAGAATATAAGCATAAAATATTACAGGAGTTAATGATGGCTTCAAAAAAGCTTAAATTAATATTAACAGAAACTAACCCTAAATTTACTCATGCAATGAAACGAGTTACCTCTGCTAAAATTCTAGATTTAACTGAGTATGCAACTTTAGCTCCAACGCGGTTGGAACAGACTTCACTTGATACTTATTTTGAGGATATTTCATTTGAAGCTTGATTTGTTTCACAACAAGAAGTACAACCAATAATTATAAAACTGTAGTTCAGAAGCACAGATTAAAAAGGCGTTTAATAGGAAGTTAAGATATTGGATCAAGATAAAAGACCCAAGGGCTATAAATGGTGGCTTTTTAAACGCGTTGCAAAGCGAAAAACCATTTTATCAAGTGTTATTATTATGACGGTGGCCGTAGCATTAATCACAATGCTAATCCCTGTTTTTTTTGGGTTTATAATTGATGATGTCTTAATTGAATTTTCAAAATCGAGATCAGAGAAAAAGAATATTCTATTAGATTTAGTTATTGTATTATTGATTCTAGTTGTTTTGAAATCCATTTTTGGTTATATTACAGTAGTAACTAACGATTATTTGGCCTGGGCTACAGAAAAAGACATTCGAGAAGAATTCTTTGAAGAAATTCAAAGCAAACCATTGGAATATCATGATCGGGTAGCTACTGGAGAAATTATGGCATTAGCGACTAACGACCTTAGAATGGTAAATGGGATGATTTCTCCTGGGACAAGAATGGTTGCTGAGGTATTTCTAGGTCTTTTCTTTGCAGCTCTTCTTGCATTTAGTGTACTTGACATTAGGTTCCTTCTGATAACGCTTCCATTTGTACCTTTGTATATATGGACCGCCAGTAATTATAACAAGAAGTTAGCACCAATTGCTTCAACTTTTATGCGAAAATGGTCAAATATTGCTGCCCAAATGCAAGACAGTGTCTATGGAGCTGAAGTTGTCAGAGCTTTTACCGGAGAAGATTTTGAAAGAGTAAAATTTGAGGGTGCTGTTGTTGATTTCCGTAATACTTGGATAAAACAACAAAAAATACAAGCTCTGTATTACCCTCTTCTTATCCTTTACTTAGCTATAGGAACTTCATTTGTCTTTGGCGTAACATGGGTACATAACGGAGACGTTTCCTTAGGACAATTGGTTGCTTTTATCGGACTACTTGTAACACTAATTGGTCCTACAGAAAGACTCTATTTCTCAACAAACATGTTTCAGGGAGGATTAGCTGGTAGTGCGAGGATTTGTGGTGCAATATGTGAAGGAGAAAAGGAAGAAAGTCAAGCTCTTTGGCATTGGCCAAGCGAATTAAAAGGGAAGATAGTCTTTGATAATGTCTCTTTTTCATATAATCAAGGATTAAAACCAGTTTTAAAAGGCATAAACCTTACAATCGAGCCTGGAACATCTGTAGCTTTAGTTGGACCAACAGGATGTGGAAAATCTACATTAACAAAACTCTTACTTCGATTATACAAACCTTCTGATGGCCAAATTACAATAGACGATGTTCCCTTGAAAGAATTCGAACTTGAGGAGCTAAGGCAGAATATTGGAAGAATTGAGCAAGATATATATTTATTCCCTCGTTCAATCAAAGAAAACATAGCTTTTGGTAAACCAGACGCAACAGATCACGAGATTCAAGAAGTTGCGAGATTAGCTCAAGCTGATGAGTTTATTAACAATCAACCTGATGGTTTTGATACGAATGTGGGAGAGAGAGGTGTTCGTTTATCTGGAGGACAAAGACAAAGAATTGCTATAGCCAGAGCCTTTCTAACTGATCCTAAGCTCCTCATTTTAGATGACTCTACATCTGCCATAGATTCTGAAACTGAGGCTCGTATTGTAAATGCTATTGAAACGTTACTAAAAGGGAGAACTACACTAGTAATCACCCACAGGCTACACACAATTCGCCAGTGTGACAAAGTAGTTGTTCTAAAAGAGGGAGAAATCATTGCAGAAGGTTCACATGATGATCTCTTACAAACTAGTGAGGCTTATCGAAGAGTATTTGGGAAGCACATCGATTTACCACCGTTAGTTATCTCAAAAGACTTGGTTTCAACAAAAGGAGAGGTATAGGAAATGGGCTTTCTATTTAGAGGATTAGAAGATAAGGACTTTCAAAGGAATTACACAGACAGGGAGCTCTCTAAACGTTTCATACAAAGACTAGGGCCTTTTAAATTACAAGTAACACTTATAACTCTCTTTATAGTATTGGAAGTCCTCGCTGTACTTCTTACACCACTTATTTTAGGTCAAGCTGTTGATAAGCTTATTGGTAAGGAGCCATTGAATACTATACTATTCCTAGCAATAATCTATCTAATTTTATATGCCTTGATGTGGGTCTTTCGGTTTGGTCATGAATGGACAATGGCTTACTTTGTTCCTCAGTTCATGGAAAAATTACGTATGGAGATATTTTGGAGCCTACAACGTCAAGATATGAAATTTTTTGACAAACGTGAAAGTGCTCGTCTTACTAGTCGTGTAACGAATGACGCTGGAGATTTTGGAGCAACAATTTGGGTTGCCTCAGGAACAATTGGAAATTTCTTAGTTGTTTTATTCGCATTTGCAATTTTGCTTTCCATTAGTGTTCCATTAACTCTTTTTTCACTAATTCTTATTCCAGGAATACTTTTAGCTTCGATTTTCTTCCGAAAAGTTGCCCGTGTAACAAATAAATCATATAGGCGAGCTGTAGCTTCAGTTAATGCATCTATGGCCGAGTGTGTTGAAGGAATACATGTAGCAAAGTCCTTTGGTCAAGAAACTTATTCATTAGACCGATTTAAGGAGGTCAATGATCGTAATTATATTGCAGGATTTCGACGAAATATGGTAATGGGATCTTTATTTCCAACGCTTGATCTTCTCACTGGTTTAATCCTGGTTGGCATCTTCTATTTTGGTGGAAACTCGGTGATAGCTGGAGAAGGAATGACTGCTGGAGATCTTTACGTGTTTACATTATATATTAACCGCTTTTTCTTCCCTATTATGATTTTAACAACTTTTTACGCTCAGTTTCAAGCTGGGATGGCTGCTTATGAACGTATATTGGATATTTTAGATACTGAGCCAGAAACACAGCAATTTGGGGATTATACGCCGAAACCTTTGGATTCAAAAGGCGAACTTGAATTTCGGGATTTATCTTTTGGTTATGTTGAAGATCAATCTGTTTTCACAAACTTCAACTTACATGTTAGAACAGGGGAGAACTTAGCAATAGTTGGACATACGGGTGCGGGAAAAACGTCCATTGCTGGGATTCTGCAACGATTTTATGAATTTCAAGATGGAGAAATCCTGGTTGATGGTCGGGATATCCGAGAATACTCTCTTGAAGCACTACGAGACATGATAGGGACTGTACAGCAAGAACCATTCCTTTTTAATGGAACAGTACGTGAGAATATCCTTTATGGTCGTCGTGATGCAACAGAACAGGATCTTATGCGTGCTATTCAAGCAGTTCATGCAGATGAGTTCATCTATTACCTCCCACAAGGATTAGATACTCAAGTTGGTGAAAGAGGAGGTCTTTTATCTACTGGTCAACGTCAATTAGTGGCTTTTGCCCGAGCACTATTAGCAAACCCATGTATTCTTCTACTTGATGAAGCAACCGCTTCAGTAGATGCATATACGGAAGCAGTAATTCAAGAGGCCCTTGAAACTCTTATGAAAGATCGTACAAGCATTGTTATCGCTCATAGGTTATCGACAATAAAAAACGCTGATCGAATAATTGTCTTAGATCAAGGTAAAATCGTAGAAGAGGGAACTCATGAGTCCTTAATGACTCAACAAGGTAAGTACTATCAATTGTATGATACCTATTTCAGACACCAATCTCTCGAATGGCGTCCAGAAGTTCCTACCGCAGTTGAAGAGTTTACTCCATAGATTAATTAAGACTCTTCAAGTGCGTCAATGTTGTTTAAGACGTCTCTAACCTTGTCAATCGCAGTATAAACATCAGCTTCTTTTTTTGCTCCAGTGCATACTAAATTACCAGATTGGAATAGAAGAAATACTGCCTTTGGATCAGTCATTCGATAGATTAATCCAGGAAATTGTTCAGGCTCATACATGGCATTGTCCATCAGAAGGGCTGCTAATTCAAGGTTGATTCGACATCCTAACCCACCAGATGCAACAACATTCTGAACTGTTATTTTTGGGGGTCTTGACGATTTAGAACTTGCACCTGCTTCTCTGAGGAGACCAACTACAACGTCCACAGCTTCTTTGATCATTTCTCTTGACTTTGCTCCAGTAACTACCATTTTCCCAGAACCAAATACAAGAATTGAAACTTTTGGTACTTTTATCTTAACAACAATCCCAGGAAATTGCTCTGGGATATAAGAAACGCTTGCTTTTGCTGGGAGTCGAGACGCGGCCTGTTCCATCTTAATTTTGACTCCAAGATCTACTGTGGCAACAACGTTCTGTATTGTAATATTCTTATCATTTTTTGGTACAATCTGATTATTTTTTGACAGAGTTGTCCCTCCAGAAGTCCTCTTCCCTTATTATGAAGTAATAATTCTTTTATTACCTCTATGATTAATGAAATGCTAAATTATATTTTATCTTAGGAATTGAACAAGGAGATTCCCTTATTGGGATGATTACTACCTGAAATAGGTGTTTAGTCAGGTCCTTTTTAAGGTTTAAAAGGAGACTTAGAATGTTTAGAAAACTTCTTATTTTTCTTTTTTTGATCACAAGGAATAATTTTTGGATTATTCTAGACCTCAAATATCAATAATATACGACAAAATAAATTGTATCAAGAATCAGTCTTTTTCGTTTCCTCTTTTAATCCTTTAGGATCAATTGGTCGCGGTGCTTGTGGTATTTGGAGTTGAGTGACTAATTCAACCAGTTCTTCGCTTCTAGTCAAGGTCCGTCCAATGAGATCAAAAGCGAAGTCATATTTCTCATTTACTTTCCTCTCAATTAAAGCAGTAATTTCGTCTTTATAATCAGCTAGCTCTGTTTTTGTGGCTCGAACAGACTCAATTGATTCCTGGATTGACCCTTGGAATTCTTTCACTGAGTTTTCTAAGGCACGAACTAATTCTTGGCGTACATCTTCTGCACGTGTTCTGAGGTCCTGCTCTAAGCTACGGAATTGTTCAACTAATTTTTCATGATCCTTTTTTAGAAGATATGAGGATTCGATTTCTACCCGTAATTGGCCAGTTTCTTCTCGCTGAGATTTTTGTACCATTAGTTGTTCGTTTCTAAGATTTTCCACAGAACCCGTAAGCATTTTTTGAAAAGCCCTAAGATAGTCCTGTTCTTCCGTTTTAATCGAATCTAAAAGTCGAGCAAGTTCATTTCTGTATGAATCCACAACTGATGCCTGCCCATCAATGGTTTCTGAATAGTTTTCTAAAATTGATTGATATTTCTCTAAACTCTCGCCTGTAAGCTCTAAACCCTTGGTTAGCTTTTTAAATTCAGTTTCTGTGTTTTCTATTGTCTCTAACAATATGCTTGAGGTTTTTTCTAAAGATTGGGCAAAACTTTCCTGTTTATCATGTAATTCTTCAAGTTTTGTAGAAGTTTGTTCGTTAAAATCATCAAATCTCTTATTATTTTTATCAATTAAATCCTGTAGTTGTTTTGTATCTTCACCTAAATTTTCTGAAAGAGTTTGAATATCAGTAATTGAATTTTCTAATTCTTCGATTCTTGTTGAAGTCTGTTCGTTCAAATCATCAAATCTCTGATTATTTTCACTAATTTCTTGTTTGGTTTCAGAAAATTGTGTAGTTATCTTTTCTTCAAGTGAAGAATGTTTTTCATTTACTAAATCCCTTAATTGTTTTGTATCTGCCCCTAGCTTCTTTGAAAGAGCTTGAAGATCTGTAATTGTTTTTTCTAATTCTTCAGAATTTTTATTTATAGATTCGGTTAAATTAGATTCTATATCCTTGATTTTTTCGTTTAAAGAGGAATTTAGTTGATTAACTTCATTACTAATTTCTTCTTGTTTTGAAGTTGTATTACTTTCTAATTTTTCAATATCTGATTTCAATTGTTCAGAATTATCACTTAATTCCTTGTTAAATGATTCAAATTCGTTTATTTTCTCATCATGTTTGTTTATTCTTTCTTTTTCCGAATCTACACTACTAGTAAGTGATTCAGTACTTTTTGTAACTTTATTAATCTTCTCATCAATTATTGATTCGATTTCTCCCTTTAGGGAATTTAGATTGACTCTTCCGTCTGCTATATCTTCACTAAGCTTTGTTATTTTCTTCTTAATTTCATCCTCAAACTTGTCGGATCGATCCATATATTGTTTTACAAGTTCAGAAAGTTCCTCACTCATAGTTATTACCTACCATATCTTGTTTATGGTACATTATGTTTCAATTCTGTGTAGTGATCGTATTTTATCCTCAATTACATCAAGATTTTCTTCAATAGCTGTCATTATTCGAACAATTTTTGTTTGTATATTCTCTTCTTCTACGATTTTACCAATTGGAATTTTTTTCTCAATAACTTTTCTGGTACGGCTCCAATGTTTTTGGATAGACGAAAAATTCTTTTCATGACAAAGAATAACAATATAGACTGATGAATCTGGTAGTTGGCTAAATATTGCTTTAAAATTACCTGTTTCTTCTTCAATAGAAAGAATCTCTTCCTTAGGTATTTCAGAAATATGTCGTCGTAAAATTGCTAAGCCAATAGGATCTGTTTGATTAAGTACTATATGCCTTCCTGAATCAAATAAATAGATACCTAGGGTGTTAAATCCCTTTGCAAACTTTTCTAGTAAGTTTTCCCACTGACTTGAGCTCATTGAATACGTTACCTCTTATTTGATTATATTAAACTGAATAGAGTTTAAGAGGAGTTGCTATTTATTTTGTAAATGGAACACCAATATTTTCCTTTTGAACATTATCAAGTTTGTTTAGTTTCCTAGGATTCCTAAATCATTATGAATCATTGTAAAGATAAATCTTTCAGGTTGTCAAAGAATATTTAGACAAAAGAAATTAAGAGAACAATAGTAAAATGGTTAGATGAACCCTATAGAGTAGATATTCATGAAAACAGTACTTTGCATCCCAACCTACAAAGAACGAGATAATATAGATCGACTGATTCCTCGCATTCTAAAAATTTTTAGTGAGAACGCAATAGATGGCTTTATTCTCGTGATAGATGACAATAGTCCTGATGGTACAGCTGACATAGTAAAAATGTGGATGAACAAAGATCAAAGAGTGAAATTACTGAGTCGGACCAAAAAAGCTGGTTTGGGGTCTGCCTATCGCGCAGGTTTTCAAAAGGCTAAGGAGTATGGAGCAGATATTATCTTTGAGATGGACGCTGATTTCAGTCATGATCCCAATATGATTCCTATTTTTCTTCAAAAAATTCAATCAGCTGATCTTGTTATAGGTTCTCGGAAAGTCGGTCAAGGTGGGGGAGTAACAGATTGGTCGTTTACAAGACGTTTAATTTCGTGGGGGGCAAACACTATGACCCATGTTTTTTTAGGATTGAAAACAAAAGACATCACAAGCGGTTACCGTGCGATTAGGACAAAAGTGCTAGATTCGGTTGATTTAGGGTCAATGAAGACCGAAGGATACGCTTTCCAACTTGAACTTCTTTATTTAATTGAGCGTATTGCCCGAAAACGCGTTGTTGAAATCCCTATCATCTTTACTGACCGACGGATAGGTCAATCTAAACTAGGAATCTCTGATATTCTTGAATTTGCATTACAAGTATTTAGACTGATGTTTGTAAGAAAATAATAATTATACAATATTTTTATCTGTCTTTATTGGCTATCTTATATCTTTAGATTTTTCTGGGATGACATTGAAAAAGATTAATTTTGAATTTAAAGCACAATCTTCAGACGTATC
>JAEOTI010000310.1 GCA_016839955.1 Candidatus Hodarchaeota archaeon
CAATTTTACACACATTTTCTATTCATTTTATGGTTGTTTGCAACATATTTCGAAAGAAATG
Source organism: Candidatus Hodarchaeota archaeon (assembly GCA_016839955.1). The sequence goes on from JAEOTI010000310.1 coordinate 62, forward strand.
TAGAAATTGTGATATCTGGTGAATTGGAATATTTTGGTCATCATCATAGATGTCTATCATATTCAAGACCCATTCTGACGCTTCGCCAATGATTTTCCACGCGAATAAAATATCTTTACTCTTCAAAAATTCTTTTTCTATTCCTGTGATAACCCCCTTTTGAATAACGTCAGTTTTACGGATTCGCGTATTATCAAGAGGAATTAAACAAAATTTTGGAATCTGATCTTGAATATCCTTTTCATCTAGTTTCTTACTAAAACTTAGTCGTAAATGAAAATAGAGATTGTTATCATCTTCTCTCGTTGGAACACCACTGTTTTTTCCATGTATTAAGAAAGAAAACCAATTAATGGAATTATTATCTCTTAGAGAATTTATTAGTGGTTGTATCTGAAACCGAATACCATTTACAATATGTTTATACTTATCTTCAGTTAGAGTTTCACTACTAACTATTGGAATTTGAATAAAAGTCTCCCATATATTATTTGGATTTGGGATTTCCATATCGTTACACCATCTAATTTTGTAAATCTTGTGTCTTGACTGCATCTTTTCAATAGCGACAATCATGAAGATCAAATAGAATTATTACTGAGAATTCTTAAAGCAACTTTTTGTGTCTTAGTGCAAGTTTATGTGACGCTCATCAAGAAATTGCCCTTTATTTTGTCCATTCACATGTTAGATAACAGATAAGTTTGCACAGAAGAACCTTGGATTCGCCTGTATGGTGATAACCTTGACTTTGCAGTCACACGTAAACTTGCACTGTAACACATAAATTTGCACTATAGGTAATTATAACACATATAATTGTAATTTGTGACTATATAAAGAAAAAAACAAATAGATGCAAGAAAAATCCTACGTAAATAAGCGAGTCATAGGGGGCAGTTAGAGTCTCTAAAATTGGCTTTTTCAACTTGTTTAACTCCAATAGTTTCCTCTGGGATACAAGGTGCCTTTCTGGTTGTGTTTGGGAGTAAAGGAAACTTGAAGTAACAATTATTGAAAATTCATAATCAAGGATTTTCATCGACTTTATAAGACTCTTCTCTATCTTGTTTCTGGTATTGTTGAATAATGCCATATTAGTAATTATGTGATAGTATGAGTGAAGATCCATTTGAAAATTATCCATTAGACAAAGAATCGTTACAAAAGTGGATTACTGAAGGAATGGAAGGAATCCATATAGATTTCAAACAAAGAATTTCTATTTCTGATCTTAAATCAAAGAGGGAATTTGTTAGGGACATGATTAGTTTAGCCAATATGTCATGGAGTCATAAAAAGCCCTCTTATTTAATCGTGGGAGTAACTGATTCTGGAGAAACAGTAGATAGTTCTGAGACAATGGATGATGAAGCAACCTACCAACAAATAATAAAAGCATATGTTAATCCACCAATCGATTTTGCTTTAAGAAAAGAAGTCTTTCAGGATACACCTATCTTTGTTTTTATAATACTACCTGAAATGACTTTTCATGTAACCAGAAAGCGAATTTTCGAATCTAACACACTTATATTAGAGAAGGATGAATGTTGGTTTAGACGCGGTTCATCAAAATATCTACTTGATCCTCTGCGAATATTTCAATTGAAATATGGTGGAAAAGTAATTCAGACAGAAAAACAATTGAGAGAATGGTTTGAAATTGACAATCAGAAAGTAAATACATTAATTAAAGAAGAAGAATTATTTAGTTCAATCATCGAAAAAGTTTTCCCGCTTAAGCAACCAACTATCCTTCTTGGAGGCATGGGAATCGGAAAAACAACATTATTGTTTCAGATCTGTCTCCATTTTCTTCAAAAAAACCATTATATTCTTGGCGATCCCGATCAATTTAGTCAGGCTTTAGCAGAGGAAGTAAGGCATAAGAGATTGATTCTTGTCATAAACAACTTCGATGCGTTTCTTGATGATAAGAAAAATGAAATTCAATCTATATCACCAGATCTACCCCTTATCTCGACTAATCGTACCCTTAACTGGCAACGAGGCTGCCGTTCTATCTCCTCTATCAATGAACTATTTACTCCAATAACTCTACCTGATAGAAATGTCAAAAATACCAATAATTTTCACTTTTTGAAGAAACTTGCGTATTCCAATATTAAAGAGTATAATGTATCTCTGTCTCCTGACAGACATCAACAAGATACAGTTGTAGATATGTTGATAATGAAATCAGAAGGATTACCACTCTATATCACCGAGGTTATTGCAGATATTGTCCGCTTGAACAGACGAAGTGGTACAGAGCAGATCCTAAATGAAGCGTATCTCCAAACTCTTCCTACTGGAATACGTGAATTAGCAATGATTTTGATTCATCGTGATTTTATTGCTACTCAGCAATCTTCTGATTTATCCTCCCAAATCGAACTGTTATCTTTATCACTTTGCGCGCATTTTAATAAACCTGGTGGTTCTTTAGGAGTCGTTCACAAATTACATTTAGATAATATCACCCATGGTCTAAAAAAACTCTGGAATGATACTATTCAGCTTATTTTTACCTCACCACATCCCGCGGATTTCCTTGTTAACATCGGGTGCGATTTATATCGTTTTTCCCACAGTTTTTGGACTGAGATCTTCAGGAACCCCAAGGAAAGCCTAGAAAAGTGGATCGATCCTACTCAATACCCTGTAGTGGAATCAGTAGTGACTGTATTGACTAATATTTCGGAAACTATTGATTCAAAACATAAGGAGCTTCGGACTATAGTAAACGAAGCGGTTACAAAAACAATCTTAGACAATAAAGATAATTTAACACGAAGCCTAGTACTTAACGCCCTAGATATTCCCTATGCAAGTCCGATCCCAGACTGGAAAGAACAAATCACAAAAAGCCAATTTATCAATTGGTTAGATAAGGAAATAGACGAAAAAGAAATAACGCCTATAGAGGAGATTCCTCCTGAAGCCACCAGGAAGATGTTTTGGACTCTGATGAATAATCTCCTTGGTCAGTTGCTCGAAGGAGAACTTTTATTTTATATTCAACATGTAAGGTTTTGGTTTGACATTGTGAATGCGACTAGAACCATTCAAGAAGACACTAAACAAAAAATTTCAATCTTATGTTTAACAGGATCGTTTTGTACTAAAATGCAATTTTTTGAAGCGGGAAGAGTGTTATATTCTGAGGCACTTGAGTTAGTAGAAAAAAATAGTATAATAGAACGTTTAGGAGTGTGTTATGGAGGATTAGCTGACTCTTTCTATTATGAAGGAGACATTGAAAGTTCTAAAGAGCTCTATTATGCAAGTTTAGCATATGATGAGCTTGTCCATGATGAAGTATCTAAAAATTCAATAATAACAATCATCAGATTAACTGAAATATCCCTAACAGAAAATAATTTGGATTTTGTTGAGGATGCAGTTGAGCTTCTTACTGATTATTCCAATAAAGAATCTGATCTCTCGGTAAAAATAAAGGGTCTCTTATTTAAAGGCCATTTAGAATATAATAGAGAAAATTTTACAAAAGCAAAGGATGCTTTTGTTAAAGCGCGAGATATAGCTAAGAAATATAGTTATATGGAAGCAGAAATTGAATCTGATACGATGCTAAAAGAGATTAATGATAGGAATTAATTATGTTATTTTATGTAATTCCTTTTACTATTCATTGTCAACTTATAATTGACATTGTCAACTTATGCTTTATTTATTGTCAACTTATGCTTTATCTCACACAATGACAATTACCTTGACATAATGACATTAACCTTGACACTTAATGACAATTACCTCAACATTTTACATATAGGCAATTGCATGAAATATTAAATGCGCTAATTGCCTTTTATTTTGTCTATTGCCCTTTTTTTTGACGCACAAATTGCCCTTTATTTTGTCCATTCACAATTATATTTATCCAATATTTATCCACACTTAGAATAACCACAAACCCGACAAAGTACGCATCCTTCACTATGCTCTACAAGATTCCCACATTCAGGACATTCTGGACGTAATCCTGAAGTAGTATGAGAAAGATAAATGGAGTTGCTGTCCGAACTAGAAATATTTTCATTTGTTTTCTTAACAGAAGCAACCTCATCATTATGATTATTGATACTATATCGGTTTACGAAGCGTTCTACGGACTTAGCGAC
>JAEOTI010000311.1 GCA_016839955.1 Candidatus Hodarchaeota archaeon
AAGTTCTGATTTTTCATCGTTTCTTATATAGTAAAACCATGATGGATCAAAAATCATGGCAATATGGCAGAATATAAGGATCCCAATTAAAATAACTCTCATCCAATCAAGGAAATATAATCGTTCTACTTCTCCTTTCAATTCAATCGATTCCATAGTACAAACTTTTATATTACAACCTCCTTGGAATGGGAACAAAAGGCTGGAGAAGACTACATCTGATACTTTTTCTACCATTATTAACCTTTCTAAGGATTCAAGATTTACCTGAACGGGCTCAGGGGTTAGTTCAGAAATTTATTCTTATTCTTACCTTCATTATATTTATTTGGTCTTTATCTGACACATTTTATGTCTTATTTGTGATCGATGCAGTGGGTTATAAAAAACTCGGTTTTCTTTTAGCTGTTTCATTCATACTCCAATCATGTTTAGATTACCCCAGTGGAGCGTTAGGCGATTGGATTGGTCAAAAGTGGGTGCTTTTCATTGCTTTCATGGGATTTGGATTATCATTTGGTCTATTAGCAATTTCACATTCTTTTGAATCTTTACTTGTTGTTTACACCATTCAAGCTATTGCTGCTTCACAGGAGTCTGGGGCATTAGATACTTGGTTTGATAATAACTATAAGGTCGCTGCAAGCGAAGTAGATCCTGAAAGAGAAACTTATAAATTCCTAACAGGTCGTTGGCAAACTATTTTTAGTTTTATAGGTGCAATCGCCTTCCTTTGCGGAGGTTTAATGGCAACGCTATTCTTTCGAGAATTAATTTTTGTTCTACAAGCCATAATGTTGATTATAATTTCCTTTGTACTATTAATTGTTGTAAATGATTTTCCTGAGGTAGACCGACCAAAAAGATCCGTTCGAAATTATTTTAAACTTTTAGGACAAGGTCTCAAAGTAGTTTTCTTCAATCGGACTCTTTTCCTTCTAATTTTAGGTATGAGCATTTTCGGAATCATTTGGACAATTTGGGGTGCGATGATTCTTTTTCCTCTCTATTTTGGTTATACGGGGAGTGATGCTGGTGCCAGTGCTTTCAGGTTCGGTATTTGGATGCTAGGGCTAATACCAATTTTTTATTCCGCGAATTTGGCTGCAAAATTAGACACTAATTGGATCCCTTGGCTTCATTTACTTCATACATATGTGTTCTTTGTATTTTTCATTACACTGACTGTTGTATTTCCATTTACTGATGAATTTGAACTAATACCAATACTTCTGACAACTATCTTCTTTAGTTTTAGTGGTATCTTCATATATACTACTAATATTCTTGAACAACGAATTTTACTTGATTTGATTCCCGATGAAAACCGAAATAGCATTTATTCTTTAATTCCCACCTTAATACGCATTGGAAGTGCGCCTACTATTTTCATTGCAGGTATTATGATCACAGAAATAGGTTTACCAAGTACTCTCATCTTTTTGTTCATATTAAGCTCATTAGGGGTTATTTTATACTTCTTCGCTCTAATTATTTTACCTATGAATGCCTTGAAATCGTAAAAAAGATAATTTCTACTACTCAGGCTTTTTTGCACGCACTTTAATGCTGATTGCGGATTTAACAATCGCATTAATTTCAGTGGATGAGAGATCAACATCGTCTGGTGTCTGAATTTCTGTTGATTCATCTACCAAATTTGTACTGTCCATTTGATCAACTATTTCTATATTTTCGAACCCAGCATTCTTTATGGCATCTAGATAATCATCCTTGAGCATTGCACCTGCAACACACGCTGCGTATGCGTTTATTGAATTACGTACAGCTTCTGGCAATTCTCCTAGAAGGACAATGTCGGAGACCATTAATTCTCCTCCTGGTTTTAATATGCGAAAAGCTTCTCGGAAAACTTGAGGTTTATCAGGTGATAAGTTGATAACACAATTTGAAATAATCAGATCTGCTGTATCATTTGCAACTGGTAAATGTTCGATTTCTCCTAATCGAAACTCTACATTGTTGAATTCACTCTTACTAACATTTTCTCGAGCTTTATCAATCATTTGTGGAGCCATATCGACACCAATGACCTTTCCTATATCACCTACTTTCTTAGCAGCTAAGAAACAGTCAATCCCTGCTCCTGAACCAAGATCAACTACAGTGTCACCTGATTTAATTGTAGAAAAAGCAACTGGATTTCCACATCCGAGTCCATAGACCGCTTCTTCTGGGATATCCTCTAGCTCCTCCTTAGTATAACCCATTTTTTCACTTAAATCAATAGCTGACGTTTCACTCGAACAACAAGCACTATTGGATCCTTCTACAACTCTTCCATATCGTTCTCGGACTGCTTGACGGATTTTATCATTGGACATAGGCAAATTAGCATCTTTGGTCGTGCTACTTCCACAACAGGACCTTTGTTGATTTTTTGTTCCTTCAGTCATTTCTTCATACTTCCACATAAATATTAATAATAAATATTCTTATGGAATACTTCTAAGGCATATATTTATAAACATTTTGATATTAATAATTATTTGGAACTGATGAGTATGCTTGGAAAAGATCTCGAAATCACCCCCACACAGGCACTCTTCGTAATAGCATTGTATAATTCGGGATCTCTTTCAGGTTCGGAAATTGTCCATAAGATTATTAATGATCTTGGGGAAGAATGGTCACCAACTGCTGGTGCAACGTACAAATTGATCCAAAACCTCGAAAATAAGGGGTTAATTGAAGAAACAACGAGTGAAGAAAATCGCTCAGACCAAAGGGTAAGAACGTACACTCTTACATCCAAAGGAAAGGGAGTTGTTCCACAAATATCAAATCGGTTTAGTAAGTTCCTCGGATTTATGCTTGAATGTTGCCCTGATTGTTGTGAAAATATTGGAATAAAAGATAAGTCTGATTTGTGTTGAAGTATTGAAGTCTTTGGATTCAATTGAAACAATTTTTTGGAATTATTGCATAAATTGGTGGTTGTTTGGAATCTGAGAATTTTATAGACACACCAATATTCTATAATAATCAACAAACCTCATTTTTCGTTCCCAAAGGAGTTAATTGTCGTTATTTACAGATCCCAGTATCCAAACCAATACAGGATATTGTTGAACGATATAAGGAAGCCATAGAAACCCCAATTAAGTCCCCTACATTAAAAGAACTAATTAATAAACATTATCAAGAAGATTATCCCGTAGTGATTCTTGTAGATGATCATACTCGACCGAATATTCATACACGAGCAATCTTACCTTTACTAGAGACAAATCTAATGGATTGGGGTGTTAATTCTCAGGACATTCAGTTATTAATTGCGAATGGGACTCATAAGATACCGTCACTTGAAGAAATAGAAGAACGAATTTTGGGAGACCTTTATAGTCATTGGAAAGAACGAATATGGCTTCATGATTGCGATGATGTCGATAATCATGAACATCTTGGATTTTCTACACTAGGTACACCTATTCTCATTGATAGACGGGCTCTTAAGAGTAGTCTGACTATCCCCTTAAGTGATTCCGAATATCATTACTTTGCAGGAATTGCAGGATCAGTAAAGCTTTTTGTACCCGGTATTAGTGCTCGTCAGACCGTACGGGTAAACCATTCTCGAATATTCGACAAAAAAACTGGATTTAAACTAGATTGTCGAATGGGAAACATCGAGAACAATATTTGTATTCAGGATATACGGGAAATTATGCCCATTCTTTTAAAACAATATCCAGTGTTCGTAATCGATGCAATTATGCATAAGGGGGAGTTCATTGATATTCTTGCTGGGGATCCAATAGCGATTCAAGAAAGTGCTTTACAAAAGTTGAGCAAAATTCGTGAAATTCCTATTAATAATAAAGCGGATCTTGTGATTGTTTCCAAACCATCCGTGAATTTCTATCAAGCAGGGAAAGGATTCAATGCTGCGAGTCATGCAGTCAAGCCAGGGGGATCTATTGTTTTATTGGCGGAATGTCCAGATGGTGTGGGACCTAAAGACTATCTAGACGTCATGAATCATGTCAGCACCATGCCCTCTTATTTGACTGCCATGGAATGGGTCATTGATAACAAGTGCACAGAAACAACTTTTGAAATTGGTATTCAAAACGCTGTTGATTTGTTTAGAATCCTTGAACTTACCAAGGGAAATCTTTATGTCTATTCTCAACTTGAAGCGACTCTTTTAAAGGAGGTCTTTCAAGTAAATCCTCTCGATACTTCCAAATCCCCCCAGAATGTTTTAAGATCCTTTATTCATAACTTTTTATCCACAAATTCCAATCCTACAATTTTTGTTTTTGAAGATTTCAATATTCTAACAATAAATCCTTTAGACAATTGATAAAATTTAATATTTTCAAGAATCTTCGCAACTTATCCTTTATAATTCCTATATCTTTTTCAATACCGTAAATATAAATCGATCTTTAGTTATTATTTTTTCAATTTCCCAAAAGTCTGATTTTATGATTATTTCTTTGAATTCATTTAATGTAGGCATATAAAATGGGAACCATTCAGATTTTAATATTCGATATCTTATACGAATTTGGACATGACCTACTGGAAGTCCTTTTTTTCGGTTTTTTTCATGGTATTCTCGATGAACAGATTCTAAATTGGGATTATCAGGCGAGGGGTCCCTAAAATGAGCGATTAAAGTAGCATCTGGTAAAGCGAGTTCTCCCAAACGATGAAGACCTGTAATTGCATTTTGAGGAATTCCATAGAGAGCTAGATTATTACCCATTATTAGAAAAGATCCAAAATTTCGGTCAAATGATGGCATTGCTAGAATATTGCCATGAAGCACCCTTTTAATCCCTCGACTTTTGGTTACTTCAAGAGCTCCCTGTGAAATATCCATCGCAACGACGTCAAAGCCTTTTTTTTGAAGGTACAAAGAGTGTCTTCCAGCTCCACAGCCTAAATCTAATACTGGTGATTGTACGTATTCTATTATCGATTGTTCTTCTTTTGGCCACTCTTCATATGGGGTAAAATAACCTAAGGAGCTATCTACATCAACAAGACCATCATCACGTTCAATAACATAAAAAACAGATTTATTAACTTTCATGTGAGCTAGAAGCATTTCACCAAATGCATCGTCTTCTTTAGAGTAGTCATTCATCTTATATCACATATCTAGCCCATTTTTTTTGATGATGTTGAGAATACCATCCCTATTATGCGATTTATCGAATCTCGAGAATCAAGTTTTTTGTTCTTTCATTGCATAACCACAAATAGGGCAGATTCTTTCAACCATACCCCCCTTACCCTCTTGGACCAAGGATTCCAAGGATATCTTAGGTTTTTGACGATCTTCAGTTTTTTGATGAGTGATTACTTCCTTAGTTTTCTTAATAACTTCTACTTCGTCTTGACATTCATCAGATTTTCGGAAAACAGGATGTTCTCTTAATGTTTGAAGAGCAGATTGTAATTCTCCTCGTATAGCTGCTCCGGAAACATATTCTTCGATTGATTCTCGAGAGAGGGTTGGAACTTCTACTGCAAATAACGCTTTATCAGCGATTTTTGTTGGAAGGTCCATCCCTGTAGAGGTTACTGCTTCTTCTATAGCGGCCTCAAATTCTTTAAAAAGCTCAATATCTTTAGTTCGTTCAAGCAGTTCTTCTCGATAACGATCAATGAAGTTTATTCCGATTAATGTTGTTAGTTTGTCAATAATATCGGGAGAGTCTGTATCACAGATTATTGCAATGATAATTTTGTTAGAACTTCTAAGATGGATTTTCAGGTCTTCAAGGACAAAATGCTGAATGTTTCTCCCAGTCGATTCTCGCATTAGGTGAACAATACCTAAGAGGAGTCCAGAGAAGATTGTATCGTTGAATTTCAATCCTGAATACGATCGGGAGAGTAGAGGTATTCCTGATTCTTCATCTAGCAACCAAATATGGTGGAAGAATGTCTGAATGGACATTTCAATCTAACTTCAAAATTTTGAATCTCATTAGTTGAGGAATAGATCTTCTCATGTTTCATTAAAATGATTCCGTTCTATTTGACTTATACATATTATACTAAATGAATAATTGTCAGACTATCGAGAGATTATTTCTCATATAAGGGATAATGACATGCAACCCAATGATTTGGTCGTATTTCTCTTAATTCAGGCTCTTCTTTAGCACAAAGCTCTAATTTAGCATAATCACATCGAGGATGAAATCTACAACCAGAAGGGGGATTGATTGCATCTGCAACATCTCCTTTTGGTAATTTGTATGTTTTTTCACCTGGGACGGGCGTTGGAATGGCATCGATTAAAGCATTTGTATAAGGATGGAGTGGTTGTTTAAAGATATCATCAATTTCTCCTTTTTCAATCAGTTTTCCTACGTACATCACACCTACACGATCGCCAAAGTGTCGGGCTGTTGCTAAATCATGTGTAATAAAGAGAATGGCAACATCGTATTTTTCTTGTAGTGATTTTAACAAATCAAGTATTCCAGCACGAAGACTGACGTCTAGCATACTCGTTGGCTCATCTGCAATAAGCAATGTTGGATTTAATACTATTCCTCTAGCTATACACGCCCTTTGTCTCTCCCCGCCACTAACTTCATGAGGGTACTTTTCATAATACTGGAGTGGTGGTGTTAATCCTATTTCTTTAAATAAACCTGTTATTGTATTATCTTGAATCTGATTACATTGGTACCAAGTTAAAAACAAGTAGATAAGAAAGCCTATTGCGAAAATAGATAATCCAATGGAAGTCTTAGTAATTTTCTTACTGTAAATTGTTGTAACGTGTTCAGTAGATATTAAAGCATTTGTAAGGACCAAAAAGGATAAGAAAATGCCTAAAAGGAGAAAATATTCTCCAAAAAGTGATCTACGCATTTTTCTTTTTGTATTTATGTCAACAATTTCATCATGAATTACTAGAGGGTGTAATGCTGCATTTCCTAATTTCATTCTAGGGTTTAGAGCAGAAAAAGGATTTTGAAAAACAATCTGACTCTTTACATTCCCTTTATGTGGTTTCAATTCCTCAGCGGAGATTTCTTCTCCATTCCAAGAAAATTTTCCAGATGTAGGATCTTCTAAACCAGCCAATACTCTTGCAGTTGTTGTTTTTCCACAACCACTTTCACCGACGAGACAGAATATTTCTCCTTGATAAATGTTGAAACTGATATTATCTATAGCATAAACTAATTGCTTTTTTGTTGAAAAAATTTGTTGTAAGAACCCATGTTTCACTGGAAAATACTTTTTTAAGTTCTCTACGGCCAAAAGCGGAGTTTTTTCCCCGTTTGTAGCTTTTTCTTCTATATATGTATCAGAATCACTTAAATTGGCTTGAGTATTTGACATTATATTTCCAACACTTTACAAAATGCTTAGAATCATCATTATCGGAAATAGAGTAGTAACATGGTTCTTTATCTTTGCACATATCTATTGTATATTGGCAACGATTTGCAAAGCGACAAGAATCAGTTATTTCCCGTAAATCTGGAGGTCTTCCAGGTATTGAGGTCATTTTTTTCTTGGTATCATCTTTTACATTAGGAATTGCTGAAATCAGTCCTCTTGTGTAAGGATGAGCGGGATCGTTGAAAATAGTTGATGTTCTTCCTTCTTCAACAATTTGCCCAGCATACATTATGAAAACTCGATGTGTTAGTTCCGCCACAACTCCTAAATCATGTGAAATATAGATAATTGTTAAGTCAAAATCATTTTGTATTGTTTTTAATAACCGGAGAATTCTTGCTTGTACAAGAACATCTAAAGCAGTTGTCGGTTCATCTGCTATAATTAATTTTGGATTAAGTAATAAAGCAAGAGCTATCACAATTCTTTGTTGCATTCCTCCAGAAAATTGAAATGGATAGTCCTTTAATCGAGATTCAGGAATTTCTAATTTTTGTAGGAGATTCAATACAATGTTCCAGCTTTCTTTGCTGCGATTTATTTTTTTATGAACCTTAATAGTATCTTTGAAGTGGTTTGAAACAGTTTGGAGCGGATTTAAGGCATCTTGAGAGGCTTGGAAAATCATAGAAATGTCAGAGCCTCTGTGATTTCGCAATTTTTCTTCTGGAATCTTAACCTGAATTGTATTGACCCTCGTCTTGTACCTAAACAGGAGAAAGAATAGAATTACAAAATCAATAAGACTAAAAATTTCAGCTAGATATAAAAATCCAATAAAAAATTCCTGTCCAAATATGAATAGACCAATGAAGGCAATTAAAGAGAGTAAAACAGTAACTGTGACAAAAAGAGACGCTGTTAATCCCCAACTATGGACATTTATCCTTTTATAATATTCTTTTATTTCTTTATCAGAGATTTCTCTAAGATCTTTTCCTTCAAATAAAATTTTTCCACCCTGAATAAACCCTCCCTTTAACAATCCAAGAATTGAAAAACCTAAAGTGCTCTTCCCACAACCTGATTCGCCAACTAAACCCACTACTTCTTTTGGGTACAGTTTAAAAGAAACATTATTGACTGCCCTTACATTACTCTCTTTTGTAGGGTAATCAACAATTAAATTCTGTATATCTAGAAGAGGTGTGTCAGTTTTCTTGCTAGTATCGTCTGTACTAGTCTCCACTTTTTTTAGTTGTGTAGATGATTTACTCATTCGAAATTTCATCTCTTTGTGTAAATTACTTAGTCATTTACTCCAGAAGTGATTAAATTAAATTTTCCTTTTTATTAGTGGGTTGAATTTGTCATTTAGAGAATCTCCTATTAGAGATAATGAAAATGCAAGGAGAAATATCATCAGGGCTGGGAAAAAGATCAACCAAGGATATAACTGTATTTTAGCTAAGCTTTTTGCATCATAAACGTCATAACCCCAATCTGGCGTAGGTGGTTCAATTCCAAGACCCAAAAATGCTAAAGCAGCATTAGTTAGAATTGCATCTGTCATGTTATAAGGAATAATTGCGATTGAAGAGGCTATTACATTTGGAGTAACATATCGGATCAGTATTGTTGTACGTCGTGCACCCATTGCTTTGGCTGCATCAATATACATCTCTTCTTTTACACGTTGAACCTGAGCTCGAACTACACGGAAATATGTGGGGATGTAGACTAATGCAGTAGCAAATGCAACAGGTCCAATATCTTGAAGCAGTCCAAAAGCCCTTAAATAAATTGCTAACATAATAGCAATTAATAGAGGGGGAAAAGAGTAAATTGAGTCCGCCATAACGGTTAGAAATCTGTCAACCTTACCTCCAAAATATCCAGATATGACTCCTAAAGGAATACCAATCGCT